>JBAWXD010000245.1:0-5072 GCA_037144275.1 Paludibacter sp.
GATTAATTCTAACGCTTATTTGGGCGTTATTGTTTTTGTTAGGGATAGAAGTGGGTATGAATGATACAGTTGTACGAAAATTTGCATCACTCGGTTTGGAAGCTGCTGTTATTGCCGTGGCAGCTACTCTTGGAAGTGTGGTTGGAGCAAAATTATTGTGGAAAAGTCTTAAAAATCAGAAACAATGAAAGGAAGTCTAATTATATTGTCATTTTTCGCAACGGGCTTATTACTAGGTATTTTTCGTTATATTCCTATTTCATGGGCAAGTGCCGATGTCAGTTTTTATGTGTTGTGTGCGTTGATGTTTTCAGTCGGTTTTAGCATAGGGCATCAGCCGGATACCATTAAGCAATTTCGCAAAATACATTCACGTGTACTTTTTTTGCCTCTTACAACAATAATTGGAACATATGTAGGTGTTTTGGCTGTGAGTTTATTATTCAACCATTCAGTTTCAGATTTATTAGCTGTAGGTTCCGGTTTTGGCTATTATTCGCTTTCAAGTATTCTAATTACACAATATAAAGGCCTTGAGCTTGGAACAATTGCCTTGCTTTCTAATATTATGCGCGAGATTCTGACTCTGTTTTTTGCGCCTCTAATGGTGCGCTATTTTGGAAACTTGTCGCCAATTGCAGCCGGTGGAGCAACAACGATGGACACAACATTTCCAATTATTGTAAGGACTTCGGGCAAGGAGTTCTCCATTGTGTCTATTTATCACGGGTTTATTATGGATTTTACGGTTCCATTTTTAGTGACTTTCTTTTGTGGTTTTTGAAACGAAAGGAAATGTTGTATTTAGAGTAATGAAAAGTAACTTTCATTTTGACTAGATAAATAAAATTTTATTCCAAAAACTCCACCTACAACAAATTATTTCGTACTTTTGCAGAAAATAAACAAGTAACCGAATGGTTATTTCCATTCCTTAATGGAATGAAAAAAACAGAATTTATAGCAACGAGCAATTGCCATTAACATTCTGTTTATCAATCTAATATTAAATGTTGGTGTATGAAAATAATCATAGTTGGTACAGCATTTCCCTATCGTGGAGGATTGGCGGCGTATAATGAACGTTTAGCACGTGAATATGTAAAACAGGGACATGATGTTGAAATTATTACATTTACTCTTCAATATCCGACTTTTCTTTTCCCTGGAAAATCGCAATATTCTGCCGAATTTGCTCCAAAAGATCTAAAGATTACACGCGCTATTAATTCTATGAATCCGCTGAACTGGATTAAAGTCGGTCAGCAAATTAAGAAAAAAGCTCCAGACAGGTTGATTTTTTGTTATTGGATGGCATTTATTGCGCCATGTTTTGGTACAATAGCGCGCATAGCCCGTTCACCAAAAACCAAAATAATTGGTATGATTCACAACATGATACCCCATGAACCAACCATTCTGGATAAATTATTTCCTCAATATTTTGTGAAAACCATGGATGGCTTCGTAGCAATGGCCGAATCGGTGGTTGTAGATATTAATAAATTCGATACAGAAAATAAACCAAAGGTTGTTTCTCCTCACCCTATTTACGACCATTATGGCGATGCCTTGAATAAAAAAGAAGCAGCCATGAAACTAGGATTATTTGATCAAAATTATTACGTGCTGTTTTTTGGCTTTATTCGCCATTACAAAGGATTGGATTTATTGCTCGAAGCTTTTGCGGATGAACGTTTACGCAAATTACCTGTTCGATTGATAGTTGCCGGTGAATTTTATGAAAATCCACAACCTTATCTTGAACAAATTATTCGTCTGAAACTGGAAAGTGTTGTCGAACTTCGCACCGGATTTATTCCAGATAACGAAGTGAGAAATTATTTCAGTTTGAGTGATTTGGTAGCTCAGCCTTACCGAACTGCTACGCAAAGTGGTGTGAGTCAAATTGCATATCATTTTGAAAAACCAATGCTGGTAACCAATGTGGGCGGACTAGCCGAAACAATTCCGAATGGAAAGGTTGGTTATGTGATTGATGTTGAAAATACCAAACAAATTGCCGATTCGCTTGTTGATTTTTTTGCTAATGATCGTGCGGCGAATATGATAGAAAATATCAAAATCGAAAAGAAGAAATTCCTCTGGTCACGAATGACAACTGCGATTGATGGATTGTTTAGCTCTAAGCTCTAAAGGTGAATTTTAAATACTTTACTAACAATTTCCCTTTCCCCTTTAGGGGTTAGGGGTTCTTTTTATAAATATGAACTCTGAGATAGTAGAAACCCCGATGATGAAGCAATTCAATGAGATAAAAGGAAAGCATCCTGATGCTATCCTGCTTTTCCGTTGTGGTGATTTCTACGAAACTTTCTCTACCGATGCGATTCAGGCTTCTCAGATTTTAGGCATTACACTTACCAAACGGGCAAATGGTTCCGGTAAAACGATTGAATTAGCAGGATTTCCCCATCACGCATTGGATACCTACTTGCCAAAACTAGTACGTGCAGGTCGGCGTGTAGCCATTTGCGACCAGCTTGAAGACCCAAAACTGACTAAAAAAATTGTAAAACGTGGTGTGACTGAATTGGTTACTCCCGGTGTTTCATATAGCGATACCACGCTAAATCACAAGGAAAATACTTTTTTGGCAAGTGTATATATCAATAAGACTAAAATTGGTGTTTCGTTTCTTGATATTTCTACAGGTGAATTTTTGGTTGCTGAAGGAACGGGCGAATACATTGACAAATTACTGAATAGCTTTGGTCCAAAGGAAGTACTTTTCGATCGGAGCAAACGCCATGATTTTGAAGAATTGTTTGGAACAAAATTTTTCACTTATGCACTTGAAGATTGGGCATTTACACCCGATTCTGCCAATGAACGGCTGCTGAAGCATTTTGAAACAAAGAACTTGAAAGGATTTGGCGTAGATAATTTGCCAAACGGCGTAGTAGCTGCCGGTGCGATATTGCATTATCTCGATCAAACTCATCATCAGCAAACAGGTCATATCACTACACTTTCTCGCATTGAGGAAGAACGATTTGTGTGGCTCGACCGATTTACTGTTCGCAATTTGGAACTTTACGGTTCGATTAATGAAGGTGCGAAAACGCTTTTAGATATTATTGATAAAACAATAAGTCCTATGGGTGCTCGTATGCTGAAACGTTGGCTGGCTTTTCCGTTGAAAGACGTAAAACCTATCAATGAGCGTCTCAGCGTGGTGGAATATTTCTTTAAAAATCCGGAATTACGTCAGTTACTCGAACAAAATATAGCCTTGATTGGCGATTTGGAACGCATCATTTCCAAAGTGGCTGTCGGTCGTATTAATCCGCGTGAAGTAGTGCAGTTGAAAGTGGCGTTGAAAGCCATTGAACCGATTAAAGAAGCTTGTTCTGAAAGTGATAATTTGACTTTAAAGAAAATTGCAGATCAACTCAATGCTTGTGTAGTTATCTCAGATAAAATTGAAAAAGAAATAAGTAACGATCCGCCGATTATGATTAATCGTGGCGATGTGATTCGTAATGGTGTTGATGCAGAATTGGACGAATTGCGCCGACTGGCTTATTCAGGAAAGGATTTTTTGCAACAAATTCAGGAGCGTGAAAGTGCCGAAACAGCTATTCCAAGCCTGAAAATTAGTTTCAACAATGTGTTTGGCTATTATATTGAAGTGCGGAATATGCACAAAGACAAAGTGCCTGAAACCTGGATTCGGAAACAAACGTTGGTGAATGCTGAGCGTTATATAACTCAGGAGTTGAAGATTTACGAAGAGAAAATCCTTGGTGCAGAAGAAAAGATTCTGGCAATTGAAACCCGTCTTTTCAATGAACTGGTGCTGAGTCTGGTGGATTATATTACTGCTATTCAACTTGATTCAAACCTGATAGCACAACTTGATTGTTTGCTCTCGTTTACGAAGGTTTCAGCCGAAAATAAATACGTTCGTCCGGAAATAACCGATACCGATGTACTTGATATTAAACAAGGTCGTCATCCGGTGATTGAAAAACAGCTTCCAATTGGCGAAACCTATATTGCCAACGATGTGTATCTGGATAGTGAATCACAACAAATCATTATTATTACCGGTCCTAATATGTCGGGTAAGTCGGCCTTGTTACGCCAAACGGCAATAATAACACTGATGGCACAGATTGGTTGTTTCGTTCCGGTTGAAAGTGCCAAGATTGGTGTGGTGGATAAGATTTTTACCCGGGTAGGGGCGAGCGATAATATTTCGCAGGGCGAATCGACTTTTATGGTGGAAATGAACGAGGCCGCCAGTATCCTCAACAATCTTTCAAACCGAAGTTTAATTCTTTTTGATGAACTTGGACGTGGTACCAGTACCTACGATGGCATTTCAATTGCCTGGGCTATTGTGGAATATATTCACGAACACGGAAGCTGCAAAGCCAAAACGCTTTTTGCCACACATTATCACGAGTTGAATGAAATGGAAAAATCGTTCCACCGAATCAAAAACTATAATGTTTCGGTAAAAGAAGTGGATAAAAAAGTAATCTTCCTGCGCAAGCTGGTACGTGGTGGTAGTGAACATAGCTTTGGTATTCATGTAGCAAAGATGGCCGGAATGCCGCAAAGCATAGTGAAACGTTCGGAACAGATTCTAAAACAATTAGAAACCGATAACCGACAGTCGGGCGTATCCAAACCAATTGGAGAAATTGCCGAAAATCGGGAGGGTTACCAGCTTAGCTTTTTCCAACTTGACGATCCTGTGCTGGAACAAATCCGTGATGAAATTAAAAATCTCGACATTAACAACCTCACACCGGTTGAAGCACTCAATAAGTTAAATGAAGTTAAAAGAATAATAACAGGGAAGTAATTTCCCTCTTATTTATTGCACACATATTTTAAGGTTGTGCATAATCATATCGTTTTTGAATTGATATTGCATGTTTATAAACTGCCAATCCCAAAAGTTTATAAAACCTGTATTATTAACATTTTAGGTGCTGAAATTTTAGTATTTTTGTCCTTTCAAAATCAGGATTTAAACTATCAAACTAAATATATAATTTTATAGTATGAAGAAACATAATTTTAGTGCGGGACCT
>JBAWXD010000246.1:0-5070 GCA_037144275.1 Paludibacter sp.
CAACGCTAAGAAATACAGCAATAAAAACAGGAATTAAAGAAATTCTGTGGATATACCAGAAGCAATCAAATTCATTAGAAACTGCTCATGAATTAGGTATAAATTGGTGGGATGAATGGAACGTTGGCAATGATACTATAGGTAACAGGTATGGATATACCGTCAATAAGTATAATTTAATGGATGGACTTTTAGAAGGGTTGGTTAACAATCCTTTTGGTAGGCGGCACATTCTAAATCTTTATCAATACTCTGATTTAAACGAAACCAAAGGTTTGTATCCTTGTGCTTATGAAACTCTGTGGAGTGCACGAAAAGTTGGCAATGAAATATTTTTGGATCTCACCCTTGTTCAGCGAAGTTCAGATTACTTAGTAGCAAATTACATTAATAAAACTCAATATGTAGCATTAATGTTAATGGTATGTTCGCATTTAAGTTATAAACCGGGAGTTTTTGGTCATTTTGTTCAAAACCTCCATATATACGACAGGCATTTTGAGGCATTAAACGAACTGCTTAATAAAGTGCCTTTAGAAATTCAACCAACCATAAAACTTGCTGAAAACAAGCTATTTAGTGAATTTATGGCAGCCGATTTTATAATTGAAAATACGGATAAAATAAATAAATTAAAAAGTAAACTCGAGTTAGCTATTTGATTGTTTATAAAATTGAATTGATTTGAACTACCTTCATCATATTAAAGCTGAATTAGCAGTTTAGTTTAGCTAAATAAAACTAACAAATGTAGTTAAAACGGATAGTCGGGAACGATTGTCCGTTCTTTTTTTGTAGTTTTGTCACCCTCCTTAAAGAAGATACAGGATTCGCGAAAGCAAATTAAATACAGAGAATATGTCAAAAATTTCAATTATTGCCGCTGTTGCCGATAACTATGCTATTGGAAAATTGAACAATCTTCCCTGGCATTTGCCCGCTGATTTGAAACATTTCAAACAACATACAACGGGACATGCTGTTGTAATGGGGAAACGAACTTTTGAAAGTTTGCCCAAGGGACCACTTCCAAACAGAAAAAATATAGTTTTGACATCAATCATGTCAGAAGGTGTAAATGAAGGCTATTTCGAAGCTGATTCACTTGATGATGCCGTTTTTCTTTGCGAACACGAAGAGCAGGTTTTTATTATTGGTGGAGCTACAGTGTATCGTCAATGTATCGATAAGGTGGATTATATGTATATTACCTGGATTCACGGACATTTTTTGGCTGATTCTTATTTTCCTGAATTTGATTTTAATCAGTGGGAGGAAGTTTCACGTGAAGACCATGACGCTGATGATAAAAATCTTCATGCTTACTCATTTGTTGAATACCGTAGAAAGAAATAATTGTCAAATAATTAAAAAGGAAACGCTGCAAATTTTAGTATTTGCAGCGTTTCTTATTTTTTTTAAATATGAAATAATTTAGTTATTCCACTTTTTTAATCAAATCCATTCCTATGTGTAAAGCCTTTTCATTCACACCCAATAAGTGATGATGTCTGTCGGGCAATGATTTTTTTAAACCTTTTAGAACATTAACGATCTGAACAATAGGTCGGACTTTTAGCAATCCCCCCAAAATAATCATATTCATGGTTTTAGATGTATTATTGGCATATGAATATTCTGTGGCATCGATTCGGTACACATTAATATCCTTACGGGTTGGGAATTTATGAAATCCGTTACCGTCGAAAATCAAGGTGCCACCGGGTTTTACCTGGCTTTCAAATTTGTCCAATGAAGGTTGGTTTAAAATGATGGCTGTATCGTAGGAATTTAACACTGGAGAACTGATTCGTTCGTCGCTCAGAATAACGGTTACATTTGCAGTTCCACCACGTTGTTCAGGTCCATAGGAAGGCATCCAACTCACTTCCTGACCTTGCATTAATCCTGAGTAAGCAAGAATTTTACCCATCGAAAGCACTCCCTGGCCGCCAAATCCGGCTATAATTATTTCTTCTTTCATGTTTTTCAATTTGATAATTATCAATTTTCAATTTCCAATTAATTAGTTTGAATTGGTAATTGATAATTGAAAAATCGGAAATTATTATTCATTTTTTAAATCACCGAGCGGATAAGCCGGAAACATATTTTCAACCATCCAGTCATTCGAAGCTTCGGGAGTCATTTTCCAACCCGAACTACAGGTTGATACAACTTCAACAATCGAAGTTCCTTTTCCCTCCATCGAATTTTCAAATGCTTTTTGAATAGCTTTTTTTGTTTTACGAACTGCGGCAATTGTATGCACCGCCTGTCGTGTAACATAACAAGTACCATCCAATTGAGCCAATAACTTGGTAATGTCAAGAGGGTGTCCGTTCAATGGCACAGTTCTACCGTTCGGTGAAGTAGATGACTTCATTCCGCCAAGGGTTGTTGGTGCCATCTGTCCACCGGTCATTCCGTAAATGCCATTATTTATAAAGATAATAGCAATATTTTCACCCCGGTTACAAGCGTGAATAGTTTCGGCAGTTCCAATAGCGGCTAAATCACCGTCGCCCTGATAGGTAAATACTAATCTATCCGGCAAAAGTCGTTTGGCTGCAGTAGCAACGGCCGGAGCACGACCGTGAGCCGCTTGTTGCCAGTCAACATCCAGGTATTTATAGGCAAAAACACCGCAACCTACCGGTGCAATGGCAATTGTTTTTTCCTGCATATCCATATCACCAATAATTTCGGCTATAAGTTTGTGTACCACACCATGACTACAACCCGGACAATAGTGCATTGGCACATCGTTCATTATCGGAGCTTTAGCATATACCAGATTGGCTGGATTAATTATATCATTCGTTGTCATAAGCTTTAGTTTAATTTATAATTCATAATTTATTATTACAAATTATTTGTTTAGCAGTTTTGATTTAAGTGCTTCATAAACTTCATCAGGTGAAGGAACTACACCACCCATACGTCCATAAAATTCAACCGGAACACGTCCGTTTACAGCTAAGCGTACGTCTTCAACCATTTGTCCGGCACTCATTTCTACGGTTAACATCGCCTTTACTTTATCTGCGTGATTGCTGATTGCAACAGTAGGAAATGGGAAAAGCGTAATTGGACGTAATAATCCGACTTTAATACCTTCAGCACGACACATTTCTACCGCTTTCTGACTTACTCGGGCGCAAGTTCCAAAACCAATAACCAAATACTCAGCATCGTCACACAGAAATTCTTCGTAAAGAACTTCGTTTTTTTCAATTTCACGGTATTTTGCTTGTAAACGGATATTTGTTTCTTCCATTTCGTAAGCGTCCAATGATAGGGTCGTGATAATGTTTGGTTTACGCCAAGCTGGTTTGCCCAAAGTTGCCCAAGGACATTTTTCAGCAATTTCAGCTTCAGTCATACGGGGTTGGTAAGGCGGTAAAACCACTTTCTCCATCATTTGACCAATAATACCATCAGCCAAAATCATAGCCGGAGTACGATATTTAAAGGCCAGTTCGAAAGCTAATACAGTATGGTCGGCCATTTCCTGAACCGAAGCGGGAGCAAGGGTGATCAATTTATAATCACCATGTCCACCACCTTTAACTGCCTGGAAATAATCAGCCTGACTTGGTTGAATGGTTCCTAAACCGGGTCCACCTCGCATTACATTTACAATTAAACAGGGTAATTCACCGGCTGCAATGTAAGAAATACCTTCCTGCATAAGACTAACACCAGGACTTGATGAACTGGTCATGGATTTTTTTCCGCAACCAGCTGCTCCATATACCATATTTATAGATGATGTTTCACTTTCGGCCTGCAACACTACCATTCCGGTTGTATTCCAGGGTTCAAGTTCCATCATAGTTTCCATTATTTCGGACTGAGGTGTAATCGGATAGCCGAAATAGCCATCGCAACCACAACGTATGGCTGCATGGGCAATTGCTTCATTGCCTTTCATCAGCCTTACTTCTTCGGTATTGTGTTTTTTAGATTCACTCATTTTTTTAGTTTTAAATCGTAAGATATTTAATTAAACTCTTACTTTATAAACAGTTATACATGCATCCGGACAGACATACGCACAGGCTGCACAGCCTACACAATCGTCTGGATTGGCCATTGTACTGAAATTGTATCCTTTGGAATTTGCTTCTTTATTAAGAATTAGAACATCCGCGGGACAAGCTACCACACACAAATTGCAGCCTTTACAACGTTCAGTATTTACAACCACTGCTCCTTTTATTTTTGCCATTATGTTATGATTTAAAATTGACCTACAAATGTAATAAAAATTGAATATAAAAGGGTTTTTAGAGTAGTTTTTTTTGAATTTTTGTAGTTAAGATAGCCCTTAATAGTGTCAAAATAATGTTTATCTATCAGATATTCAGCATTATAATATCACGAATGATTTTTGTTAATAATATTTTTTAAAACACACTACTTAATAAGCAATATTTCTCAAATTTTATTGAAATGTGCGTAAATTAACCAAATATGAATATTTTGCTTACAATTTGATATCAGTTTTATTATTATCGATAAAATAAACAATTCAGGAAGAGAATAGTTTCACAATTTACCATTGCTTGTATGGTTTTAAACTTAATTGAGCATTATAATATCTTTTTTCAGCAGTCACTTCTGCACCTAAAAAGTCTGGTTTTGAGAATGTTGAGTTCTCTGAATCTAATTCCAACTCAGCAATAGTTAAACCTTCATTTTCACCATAAAATTCATCTATTTCGAAAGTGTGATTATTAAAAACAACTTCGTAGCGAATTTTGTCAATAATTCCTTTTTCGCAAAGAAGTAAAAGCTCTTTTGCATCATCAAGCGGAATTTCCTTTTCCCATTCATATCGACTTAAGCCCGACTCATTACTTAAGCCTTTAATAGTGATAAAACCCTTTTCGCCTTTAATGCGAATGCGAACTGTTCGCTCCGGTATTGAGCTTAAATAACCTTGTGTAATACGGTAGTTCCTGCTTGCCAGATGCTTGTATTCAGCTGTAACGAGGAATTTTCTTTCAATTTCCAGATTCATAATGTGTCAATTTTTAATGAGCCGATGTGCTAATATATTAA
>JBAWXD010000247.1:0-5060 GCA_037144275.1 Paludibacter sp.
GGCTATGGGTAAATGGAGAACCCATTTTGCCTATAATAATGTTTCGCAAATAGCTCAATCTGACAACAAAATTTTTGCTGTCAGTGAAGGAGCACTTTATTCAGTGGATAAACAAGATGGAGGATTAGAGTTTTATAGTAAAAATAGTGGATTAAATGGTTCCACCATATCCAGGATAGAATATGACTCTGATGATAAAGCCCTTTTGATTATTTATTCGACCGGTAATATTGATATTATGACTTCAGGTGGAATTATTAATCTACCGGATTTATATAACAAACAAATGAGTTCGACTAAAGACATAAATCATATCCTTTTCTTTCAGAATAAAGCCTATTTGTCCTGTAATTTCGGAGTTTTGGTGCTGAATATGCAGAAAAAAGAAGTTTCAGATACCTATTATATTGGTCCAAACGCTTCCGAGCTAAAAGTTTTAAATACTGCAGTTCATAACGGAATAATTTATGCTTTAACAGCATCAACTATTTTACAAGCTTCGGTAACAGAAAGTCATTTAGTAAATTATGAATTTTGGTCCCCGAAAAGCGGATTACCAGGTAGTGGCGATTTTCAGAAAATATGTTCATTCGATGGTCAATTACTTCTGCAACGTGGGGGTAAAACCTATAAAATGGGTAGCGATAATATTTGGGCCTCATTTCTGCCAAGCGTAAATGTTAGTTACATGAATGTTTCTAATCAGAGCCTGAATATTTTTGATGGAGCCTCAGCTTATTTGACCGATCTTTCTTTTAATACCAAAACCATAAGTTCTATCGGAGCAGTTTCAGATGCAGAATATGATGCAACAAACAGTACTTATTACTTTGCAGCAAATGCATTGGGTATTATAGCCTATAAACAATTCGGAAGCGAAACACCTGCCATAACCTATTATAAGCCGGCAGGACCTGCAGTAAATATTCCCTGGGACATGACCTTTTCGGGTAAAAAACTCTTTGTAGTACCCGGAGGACGTTGGGCTTCGCAATATTTCAGGGATGGTAATGTTATGATGTATGAAGATGGTAATTGGACAAATATCCTGTCAAAACCAATACAGGATTCTACAAAGCATGCTGTCACAGACTTTTGTAATGTAGCTGTCAATCCGGGTGACAACAAACACTTTTTTGTCACTTCGTATGGAACCGGACTTTATGAATTTAAGAACAACGTTTTCTACAAATTATACACGCCAAATAATAGTATTCTTGAATCAGTTATCCCATCAGCTCCACTTGATTATACGCGTTTAGACGGAGCAATCTATGACAAAAATGGGAATCTCTTCATAACAAACTGCGGTGTGTCGGCTGGTGTTAAGATACTACTTTCGGATGGTACCTGGTCTAAAATATCAAATCCAAATGTCAACAAACAGACCAGTAAGTTGTTGATTTCAAATCAAAACCCAAATCAAAAATGGATGCTGTCATTTCGTTATACACCCGGATTGAGTATTTATGATGACAATGGAACTTTAAATACCGAAAGTGATGATAAGTCAACCTTTATTTCCACCTTTATTTACCCTGAAATTGACAATAACGGGCTGACCAAATTAGTTTCAATATATCCCAGTTATATTTATTCAATTGCTCAGGATAAAAATGGAGTAATTTGGGTTGGGACTGATTTGGGACCTTTTCTGTTTAATAATTTAAGTAACGTTTTTAATACAGGCTATACCTGTTCACGTGTAAAAATCCCAAGAAACGATAGTACAAATCTTGCAGATTACTTACTCGTTAATGAAAATATTAAAGCTATTGCAATTGATGGTGCAAACCGAAAATGGATTGGGACGGGAAGTTCCGGAGTTTATTTAATGTCCGAAAACGGTCAACAAACCATCCAGCATTTTACCATGACTAACAGTCCGTTGCTTTCAAATGAAATTATGTCAATAGCTATTAATCCGGTAACCGGAGAAGTTTTCTTTGGGACTTCTCAGGGTATTGTTTCGTATCAAAGTGATGCAAGTGAAGCTGGCACTACTTTCGATAATGTGTATACTTATCCAAACCCGGTACGTCAGGGTTATACAGGTATAATTACTATTACAGGTTTAGTTGAAAATACTCAGATAAAAATCACTGATATCAATGGAAATCTGGTATGTGAAACTGTATCAAATGGAAGCATTGCCACATGGGATGGAAAAGACGTACATGGCAAAAAAGTAAGTACCGGAATTTATCTGGCAATATGTGTTAATGCTGATGGAACACAGAATACAATTACAAAAATAATGGTAATAAATTAAAGGAAATAGCACACATTAAGTTTTGAAATATGAATATATCGATTGTAAATTCAAAAAAAAGTATAATTCAACTTGTTTTATTTCTAACAATCAATGCTTTATATATTCTTAAATACGTTTCAAGAACTGGATTTAATCCTTATTTAGCACTTTCAATCTACCTTCTATTATTTTTGATTTTTTTTGGAGTTTATATAAGAACACAGAAAATAACAGAGAAGGCATACAAGTTTATCTATTGGGGTCTGATTACAGTGATGATAGCCGCTATCTCAGTGTTGTTAATAGCCATAGATCCCAATACAATCAGGGTTGACCGTTGGTCTGCTCTTACTTTTTTTTGGGATAGCATTTTTCAGGGTAAATATCCCTATGCAACACATACTCACGTAAGTGTAACAAATTTTGCTTCTCCTTTTCCACTTTGGCATTTGATGATGCTTCCTTTTTATCTTTTAAAAGATGTTGGAACTGAATTGATTTTTTTTCTGATATTTTTGGCATTAACACTGAAATATTACTTTTCAACCTATCGGAAGTCGCTTTTTTATATATTATTGCTTTGTATATCACCTGCTTACTGGTGGGAAATTGCGGCACGCAGTGATGGTATGAGCAATGCCTGGCTCGTTTTTATTATTATCCTTTGGTTAGATAAAAGTAACAGAAACTTGTCAAACAGTTTTGCAATTGGAGCATTAATTTGTGGAATAATAGCCTCTACCAGGTTTTCGGCACTACTTCCCTTAGCCCTGTTTTTCTTTCAACCTTACCTGAAATTAAGTGTCAAACAAAAAATATATTTTCCAATAATCGTTTTTTGTATTGCACTCATCAGTTTTCTGCCTTTTATTTTCTGGGATACCAATACCTGGATATTCTTTTCAAGAAATCCATTCATGTCGCAGACCGGTAACGGGAATATTTACACGCTCATAATCATGATTGCATTGGGTTTGATATTAGCCTTAAAGTGGAAAAATATTAAACAATTTTTCTTCGTAACATCTATTTTTATTTTCCTGTTCATGTTGTTTGCACAAATTATGAGAATAGTTAGTGCTGGTGAAGGAAATCTTTTTAGTGATGCAATATGTGATATATCCTATTTCAACTTATCAATGCCGTATTTCCTGGCTTATTTTACTACAACTTTAAATACTCAACAGTAATCATCAATATTCAAGGGTATTAGAAAGAATTTACTAACCAGAAATCACATGAAACTAAAATATCCATTGATAAAATTATTGTCAAAGAAAGAGAGTTGGTATCTGTTGATTTTTTTTGCTATAATTTTAAAAATTTCCTTGTTTCCGGTTCGATTAGGTGACTACAATTTTTATTTGGAGCCTTGGGTGAATTTTATTAAGAATAACGGCTATACTTCTTCTTTGAAATTCAATTTCTACAATTATACTCCAAGCTATATTTATATCCTTATTTTGGTAGCAAAAACAGGTCTATATCCACTTTACCTAATCAAAATTGTATCCATAATTTTCGAATTTCTTACAGCATACTTTGTAGCTAAAATACTATTTATAAAATACAATAATAAGCTAGTTTACTGGATTTCATTTGGTATTGTACCTTTGTTACCTAGTATACTTTTGAATGGAGCATTTTGGGGTCAATGCGATTCAATATATTCAATGTTTGTGGTTGGTAGTATCTATTTTATACTGAAGAAAAAACAATTTCTCACTGTTTTATTTTTAGGTTTAGCCTTTGCATTTAAAATTCAAACTGCATTTATTCTCCCTTTTTATTTTGTTTTATTATTACGTGGCAATATAAAGTGGTACTACTTTTTTGCAATTCCAGTTATTTATTTTATTAGTATTTTACCTGCCTGGATATCTGGAAGACCTATTTTTGAATTGCTCAGTATTTATTTCTCACAATCGAGCTACTACGAAATGTTAACAATTCATTTCCCTAACATTTACACATGGATTAGCAATGATTATTTCGACATTCTGAGACTTCCGGGATTAATACTTACTATAATATTCACATTAATCTCAGGAGTTATTCTAAGTAATAAACAATATGTTTTTACTTTCGAAATATGGATTAAACTAGCATTTTTAAGTGTGATTATTAGCCCGTTTCTTTTACCGGGAATGCATGAGCGATATTTATATTTGGGTGACATCATGGCTGTTGTGTATTTTTGTGTTTGTAGGAAAAATATTCATTTATCTTTGGGAATAATCCTTATTTCGTTCTATTCATATCTTTGTAGTTCAAGACTTAAAGATATTTTAGCTTTGTGGCCAGCATTCATAATCTATTTTTCAATAATTATATTGGCAACAAAAGATTTTATCAGCTCTTTAAAAGTCGAATCAAAAAAATGATTTATGTTTTCGGCTATGAATATTTTTTCATTCCCAAAATTTAAAACATAATCAAACACAACATGAGAAACAAAAGTATTCTGATTCAGTTACTTAAATTCGGCATAGTCGGTGTTGCAAACACTTTACTTACTGCCCTAACCATCTGGCTGTTGTTGAAGGTGTTGCATTACACAGATTATTTGTCAAATATAATAGGATATTGTATAGGACTGATTAATAGTTTTATATGGAATAGAAAATGGACATTCCGTTCATCAAAATCAAAACTAAAAAGCATGATTCCATTTCTTATAGTATTTATTATCAGCTATATAGGAAATTTATCCAGTGTGATAATTAGTGTTGATTATTTAATGATCGATCCAAATATAGCTCAGATTTTTGGTATAATTGTCTATTCTGTACTCAATTTCATTTTA
>JBAWXD010000248.1:0-5045 GCA_037144275.1 Paludibacter sp.
ATTAGCTAAAATGTATCGCTTTAACAAGCTACAAATAGCCGTTAGTATGGTTATTAACACCTTGATCGCGGTAGGCATCGGACAAGTCAACTATGACCTAAGTCAAATCATTCGAATTGTTAGTGCTCATGATGCTATAATTCACACGGATATAATTATAGAACGGAGCAATAAAATCGTGAATATAGTTACTTATTTTTTTCTTTTGAATAAGGTTGAGTGGCATAGCATCGCTTACTACAAGTTTGTCAATATCGCCCAAAAATACTTTGTATGCAGATAAGTAGAAATAATACAGCAAGGAATTCTTGTCGCCGTAAAAAGTTGTAAAATAAAACATTAAACCGTTATTGATATAAAATGCCGTCGATTCGGTTTCTTTACAATAGAGGTACCTGTTGTTGTATGCATCGGTAAAAGCTTCCCAGTGTTCGGTTGTTTCAATTTCTTTTTCGTTCTTGTAGCTGAACTCCATAGTAGTATTGGGCAAGAACTCGAAAGCATTCTTCATACTCATATTCTCAATAATACCTGCTACACAATTATTTATTTCCGGTTTTATAAACTGACTGAGTTTGAATTCCGCACTGGTTGATTCCAGATAGTATCCAAAAGGATAATCCAGTGTCTTAGATCCTAAAAGAGGTGAAACCTGAACCTGAAAATGCAAATGAGGTTCGGGCGAACGTCCAGAATTTCCACATTGTGCCACTAAATCACCCCGTTTCACAAACTCACCTTTTGTAAACTTAAATGATCCCTTTTTTAAATGAGACATTTGCGTATATAAACCATTCAGATGTCGGATAATAATAGTATTTCCCCAATTATTAATGGTATTTACTTTCCCAATTTCATTATCGTCGATATGGTCAATTATTTCTTCTACAAAGCCATCAGCAGGAGCTAATACAGGTTTATTGTAACAATAATAATCTTCACAAAGCATTCCATTAGATTTATATGTTTTGTGAAACTCATCATTAATTACAAAATCAAAGGCATTTCCCCAATCACCCTTGTGAGTATAATCACCATTATGTCCCTGACTAATTGTCCATTTGCCCCAAAAAGGCATGTATAGGGGGAAATACAAAAACTGCGTATTCCGGTCTTTATTATTATTGAACGAATAAAGATTTATTTCGGGCGAATAATATTGAACAGGGGTAAGGAATAATTTTGTTATTTTTGTTCGCATTTGCATAAAATACACGAACAGGATAACCACGAAAGAGAATGGCAGCGAAAATACCGGAAGGTGAACAAAATCAAATAACTTGCTAAAAAACAACAATACAAGTGTGGTAAGTGGCACTAATAAAATGGTCCAGTAAAATGAATAACGGGAAGGGATGATGAAAAATCCACCCACCGCAATGGCTACCATGATGTAGTTTGCACCAATATTGTAATAATTAATGCTGGCTGTACCCGAACCTGAAAATTGAGCAAATAAATAAGCCGATAAAAATCCGACAATCGTCAACGTAAATGTTATTCTGGAACTAATAAGCAGTGCTACTACAATTAAAATACCTGTAATGAGGTTATCCTGAAAGAAAATAGAACTCATAGAGCGGAAATAAATATCCACCAGATTATGAACAGGAAGGGAATTTAGTGACTGAAAAAAATTTAATAATTTACTTCCTCCCATAGAATACATCTCGTTCATCCAGTAGATGTTACGTTGAGTTAATCCAAGGTTTTCAAAATCGGCCGAAGGTAAAATGATGAACCAAAATGTGAAGACAAAAGGCAAACTCAAAACAGGTAATCCGTACTTATTCAACCAGTTACCAAGTGTAACAGATAAAATAAGAGTTAAAAGGGCTGCAAGAGCCAATAATGCAAAAAACACTAAACCCGGATCGAAGAAAGTTCCCATACCAACGCCTGTGAGCAAGGCATTAAAACTGAAAAGTCCTCTCTTTAACTGAGATTTATCAAAACCAAGCGAATTGGCTATTAAAACGGTAATTATGACTGCTATAAGTCCGCTAAGTCCGGCATAGAAATTAAAAAAAGTAACAAGCATTAGCACTGCTGCCATAAAGCTGTTATTGAAAAAGAAAATGACCGAATAACTATTCAGTATAGCTGGAAGAATCAGATTTTGAAAAGTATTTAAGCGTTGACGCATAGCTGTATTTTTTCTGAAAAATGATTGTAGAGACCTTTCAACAAAAGCCCCTACAATCAATACGCAAAGATATTTATTTTAATGGATTTTCTTTCAAATGTTGCGGTATTTGTTCATTCTGTTCCAGATATTCAAGCGTTTCGGCCTTTCTGATAACATGCGTTTTATTTTCGGTGTCAATCAGTACTATATTGGGACGTAAAGTAATAAATTGCATCCACTGGGTCATATTATAAGCTCCTACTTTATGCACTACCAAATGATTTCCCTTCTCGAGCAAGGGCATGGTGATACTTTCGCGTACAATATCGATGTTCATACACAAGGGTCCATACAAAATCATTTCTTCAGTGTGGTTGCCGAATGCCTGTGCCGGACTTACTTTATGATCGTACCAGAATGCTGTAAAAAGGGAGTTTACTCCAAAATCAAGAATTGTAGCACGTCGACCATCCGAAAGACGTTTGGAAGCTAATACTGTTCCCAGTAAATAACCCGCATCATCAATCAGGGCGCGTCCGGTTTCGAGAATCAACAGAGGTAAATCTTCGTGTTTGAATCCAAACCCCAAAATCACATCCGTAATGGCATCGGCAAACTGATCGATAGAAGGAACAGTATCTGACCCCGGCAAATATGCACCTTTCAGTGTATTAGCTGATGGAAAACCACCACCCAGGTCAATATATTGAATTACTTTGTTGTATTTTTCTTTTATTTTCCATGCCAGTTCACATAGATTAGTCGCAGCCACACCATAAGCAGACGGTGAAAGCATAAATGTACCAATATGGCAATGCAATCCAACTAAATCAAGACATTCAGAATTAATAATGCGTGTTATAGCATTCCAGGCTTGCCCGTTTTCAAAATTAAATCCAAATCGATCCCATTTTGGGTAAATGCCCGTATCCATATTGATACGAATAGCCACCCTTGGTTTAAGTTTATTCTCTTCACTCAAGCGAATAAGTGAGTAAAGCTCATCGTAATGGTCGATATGAATCAATGAATTGTTTCGGGCTGCTTTAATAAGTTGTTCGTCGGTTTTATCCGGCCCGTTAAAGATGATTTTATTCCCCGGAACGCCATTTCCCAATGCTTTTTCGTATTCAAAACCCGAAACCACTTCAGCCCACGAGCCTTCCTGATGGAAAACCTGACAGACGGCATTCATGTAATTGGTTTTATACGACCAGGCAAACTGCACTTTGGGGTAACGTGTTTTAAATATACGGGTTGCGTTCTGATAATTCCTACGAATTTGTTTTTCGGAAATCACAAACAACGGCGAACCGTAATCGTTCATTAAACTTTTTACGGGAACACTTTCAATGTGTGTAACCGGTTCATATTCAGTGCGTTTCCCGAATTTATTCATTAGTCCTGTATTCATTTTTTGAATAATCGGACGTTCATATCTAATTTTTTCCATGATGTTATTTTTTTATTTTTTTACTTTCAACTATTTACAGTTCTCCGGTCCCTGATATTTTCTGAAATTCAGCTATATTCGTTATCAAATCCCATGCATAACGAATAAATATTTTTCCAACTTCATATTCTGTAAATGGCTTCACTTTTTCACCTAAGGCCATTTTTACTAAGGAAGCCGGTTGATTTTGTCCGGCAGCTGCAGTAAGATAAATCCATGCCGGAAAGCGTGGATTCACTTCCATGATATAAGGTTTACCATCGGCAGTTTGCATAACTTCCAGTTCGCAACCACCACGCCATTTGGTTACTTCAATAAATTTTTTGGCCAAATCGATATATGAATTATCATCCAGTGTAATTCCAGCCCACGCTTTTCCTTTGTCTGTAATATAAAGTTTACGCATTGGAATTACACTAATGGCATTTCCTTCACCATCGCCAAGTGCTGCAATATTGATCTCAGTGCCATTGATAAACTCCTGAACAATAATGGGCAAGCCCCATTTAGCCTGTATTTTATAAAATGCTTTCTGTGCTTGTTCAAGTGTATTAGCAATAATTGCATCATAGAATTTTCCTTTCACAACCAGCGGATAATTCAGTTTTTCAGCCACTTTTGCCAAATCTTTAGCTTCGTAAACTACTTTATCTGCCGGAACCATTAATCCATGCTTTTTCCCGAAATCATATAGTTTTATTTTGTCACGTGCTTCAAATTGGTCCAAATCAGGCAAAAAAGTGCGAATACCCATTTCTTTCAGTTTATCTCTTAATTTAATAAAATTAAAGAGTTCAGCATCAAAATTTGGTATAATCAAATCAAGCTTTTCAATATCATGAATAGCGATGAGTCTACCTAATAAACTATCGGTACCGCCCGAAGGGTAGGGGATTTGATAGGTTTTATCCACCAAATCGTGCATATATAAACCTGGTTCAAGTGCTTCATACGAAAGGCCGATTATACGTACATCAAAATCAGTACATTCCCGAATTGCCCTTATTACTGCCACTCCCGGTCCCGGACTATCAATAGCATTCAGTGCGGTTACTGCTATAACTATTTTTCGATTTTCAATATGATTTACTTTATTTTTCATTTTCATTAACTTTAAATCATTACTCCAAAATTCCATTATCTTTCAGTTGCGATTCAAAATCATCCAGATCTTTCTCAAACTGACTTTGATCCACATCATATTTTGCACAAATAATATCAACAATACTTTTAAGCGATTTTTCTTCTTTTAGCAGTGCCAGTATATCTGTTCCAATTGGATTGGCCGAAAAGGAATCACCAGTTCCGGGATTAAAAATAAACCCTTCTTCGCTCGTCGCTATATTCTTTTTTAATTTCATGGTTTCAGTATTTTTTGTTATTTTTGATTTCCAGTGTATTTAACATTTTTGTTGCTTAGAATGTTCAAATATAGAGTTGGTCTAAAAATAATTAAAATTGTTT
>JBAWXD010000249.1:0-5021 GCA_037144275.1 Paludibacter sp.
GGTAGGTGCAGCGCGAGGAGCCGGAATAGGAGCGGGAATCTACAAAGATGCTGAAGAGGCTTTTGCCACTTTGAAAAAAAATCAGGTAATAACTCCCGAAATTGAAAACGTGGAAGCAACGAAAGTGGCTTATGAAAAATGGCTTAGCAAGACCCCAAACCCCTAAAGGGGTTTAAAACCAGTTTTTGAATAATAAAAAATTAATAAAACAATAAATTCAAACCGATTCTTACTCCCCTTTAGGGGATGGGGGTCATTAATACTAACTTCTCTGGCTCCCCTTTAGGGGCTGGGGGTAATTAAATATATTATGGCAAAAGTTTATTTCCCATCTGTGGAAAAAATCAAATTCGAAGGAAAAGAAAGTAAAAACTCTTTAGCATTCCGTTACTACGATGCTAAGAAAGTGGTTTATGGTAAAACCATGGAAGAATGGTTTAAATTCTCAATGGCCTGGTGGCATACATTGTGTGCTGAAGGTGGCGATCCATTTGGTCCCGGAACACAAGTTCACCCATGGGTAGGTGCCGCTGATGCATTGCAAGCTGCAAAAGACAAAATGGATGCAGGTTTTGAATTCATGACTAAAATTGGTATCGAATATTACTGTTTCCACGATATCGATTTAGTAAGCGAGGGTTCTTCCATCGAAGAATACGAAGCTAACCTGAAAGCTATCGTTGCGTATGCAAAAGAAAAACAAGCTGCAACAGGTATCAAACTTATGTGGGGTACTGCAAACGTTTTCTCGCCGGCTCGTTATATGAACGGAGCCAGCACCAACCCTGATTTTGATGCTGCAGCTCGTGCAATGCTTCAAATCAAAAACTCAATCGATGCTACAATCGAATTAGGTGGTAAAGCGTATGTATTCTGGGGAGGTCGTGAAGGTTACATGTCATTGTTGAACACCAACATGAAACGCGAAAAACAACACATGGGTACTATGTTGAAAATGGCTCGTGACTATGGTCGTGCTAAAGGTTTCAAAGGTACATTCCTTATTGAACCTAAACCAATGGAACCAATGAAACACCAATACGATGTGGATACTGAAACTGTTATCGGATTCCTGAAACAATTCGGTTTGGAAAATGATTTCAAAATCAATATCGAAGTAAACCACGCTACGTTGGCTGGTCACACTTTCGAACACGAATTGCAATGTGCAGTTGATAACGGTATGTTGGGAGCTATCGATGCTAACCGAGGTGATGTTCAAAACGGTTGGGATACTGACCAATTCCCTGTTGATATTTTTGAATTGACTCAAGCTATGTTGGTTGTGCTTCAAGGCGGTGGAATGCAAGGTGGTGGTACCAACTTCGACGCTAAAATCCGTCGTAACTCTACCGATAACGAAGATTTATTCATTGCTCACGTTGCTGCAATGGATGTTATGGCTCGTTCATTAGAAGCAGCAGCAGCCATCTTAGAAGAATCTCCTTACAAGAAAATGGTTTCTGACCGTTATGCTTCTTACGATGCAGGAAAAGGTAAAGAATTTGAAGAAGGAAAACTTTCGTTCGAAGATGTGTACGCTTATGCAAAAGCCAATGGCGAACCTAAACAAATCAGCGGAAAACAAGAGCTTTACGAAGCAATTGTAAACATGTATATTTAATCAGATAAAAGAGCCAAGAAAAAAAAAGACTTTTATAGAAGTTACTTTAATCTTGATTCTTGGCTCTTGGTTCTTTAAATCTAAAAAAAATGAACACAGAAAAAGGAAGTAAATTATATATTTTTGGCATAACTCTGGTGGCAACACTAGGAGGTTTGCTTTTTGGTTATGACACGGCAGTTATTTCGGGTGCAGTGGATTCATTAAAAACGGTTTTTCATCTTAATGAAGCTACTTTTGGCACTATGGCGACAACTTATCATGGAGCCACAGTGGCAAGTGCGCTTATAGGTTGCATTATTGGTAGTGCAATTTCGGGTATTTTTGCCCAAAAATTAGGGCGTAAAAACTCCTTGCTTTTGGCAGCGATTATGTTTTTCTTGTCCGCATGTGGTGCAGCATACCCTGAATTTTTCTTCTTTACAAAGGGAGATGGTTCAGTTCCTGTACTAATTGCATTCAACATTTACCGCGTAATTGGTGGAATAGGAGTAGGGTTGGCTTCGGCTATTTGCCCCATGTATATTGCAGAAATTGCTCCAGCAGAAATTCGTGGCAAATTGGTTTCCTGGAATCAGTTTGCAATTATTTTTGGTATGCTCATTGTGTATTTCGTAAACTATTTCATTACTAAAGGTCAACCTCAACAGTGGATTGATGCTGAAGGATGGCGTTATATGTTTGCTTCGAATGCAGTTCCGGCAGCTATCTTTGGTATATTATTATTTTTTGTTCCTGAAACTCCCCGCCATCTTGCTTTGATTGGTCGTGAAGAAAAGGCTTTACACATTCTTGCAAAAATCAACGGCTCAAACAGAGCCAAAGAAATTCTGAATGAAATCAAAGATTCCGCACACGAAAAAGTGGAAAAAGTGTTGGCTTATGGTTGGAAAGTGCTTTTAATTGGTATTTTACTTTCTGTTTTTCAACAGGCAGTGGGTATTAATGTCGTACTTTATTATGCTCCAACTATTTTCAAAGGACTTGGATTTGGAAACGATGCAGCTATGTATCAAACCGTCATTATGGGCTTTATCAATATCATTTTTACCCTGGTTGCTATCTTTACAGTTGATAAATTTGGACGTAAACCGCTGTTAATCATCGGTTCGATAGGTATGGCTATCGGTATGTTTGCAATCGGGTTACTTGCTCACCTGCAAATTATAGGTGTTAGCACCCTGGTTTTCATCGTTATCTACTCGGCTTCGTTTATGATGTCCTGGGGACCAATTTGCTGGGTATTAATATCGGAAATTTTCCCGAACACCATTCGTGGAAAAGCCATAGCCATAGCCGTTGCCGCTCAGTGGATTTCAAACTTTATTGTTTCAGCATCTTTCCCAGCACTACAAGCGGTTAGTATGACTTTCACCTATTGGTTATATGGAATAATGAGTATCTTATCGGCCATATTTGTTTGGAAAATGGTTCCCGAAACCAAAGGGAAAACTTTGGAAGATATGAATAAAATGTGGAAAAAATAAAATAAAATCAAGCTGAACTTCAAAAAAAAACACTTACACAATCAGTTGTGTAGGTGTTTTTTCTTTTAAGTTCCATTCAAAGCAGGTTCTTGTAAAATAGATTGGAATTTTCGTTTCGTATTATAAATCAATAAGGAAAAACTCCCTGACAGGTGACAGGAAGTTGAAAAATTAGAACTGATATACTGCTATAGTTGGAATAGTAAATTCTATGAATTTAGCAAACAAAAAGTAACCAAACATATAGAAAATATTTTTTGTTTTTTTAAAAGTAAAAAAAACGAAATTTTGATGGATATTGAAAAAATATTATTTTTTTAAAAACTTCTTTATAACAACTGTAACTCTGTTCAAATCTGATTTTGTAAGTATAGAACTTGAAGGAATACAAAGTCCTTCTTCAAATAATTTTCCTGATACACCATTTCCATAATATGGACAATCTGCAAAAACAGGTTGTAAATGCATAGGCTTCCATAACGGACGTGATTCTATATTCTCTGAATCCAATAATAAACATAAATCCTCCCTTGTCCTACCACCGGATTTAGCAGGGTCAACTAATATGCATGTTAACCAATAATTTGAATGGAATTTACTATCAGGTTCAGTTTGAAAAGAAATGCTTTTAATAGAACCTAATTCACGGCGATAAAATTCATTAATTTCTCTTCGTTTATCTACATGTTCTTGCAAGACTAACATTTGTCCACGACCTACACCAGCACAAATATTACTCATTCTGTAATTATAACCAATTTCCGAATGCTGATAATGCGGAGCATTGTCCCTTGCCTGAGTCGCATAAAATATTGTTTTTTGTACTTCTTGCTCAGTAGAACATACTAATGCACCACCTCCTGAAGTTGTTATGATCTTATTTCCATTAAATGATAAACATGAAAATTCGCCAAAAGTTCCACACTTTTGACCATCATACTCTGATCCTAAAGCTTCAGCTGCATCTTCCAAAACCGGAATCTCATAACGTTTTGAAATTTCCATGATTTCATTCATTTTGGAAGGCATACCATATAAATGAACTGGAATAATTGCTTTTGGCTTTTTACCTGTTTGTTTTATTCGGTCGATAATAGCTTGTTCCAGTAAAATGGGATCCATATTCCATGTATCTAACTCACTGTCAATAAAAATAGGAACTCCTCCTAAATATTTTATTGGATTTGCTGATGCAGAAAAAGTAAACGATTGACAAATAACTTCGTCACCAGTGTTAACTCCCAATTGAATAAGTGCCAAATGAATGGCAGCAGTTCCAGAGCTCAATGCAACTACCTTTTTATCTTCTTTAATAAAATTTACTAATTCAGACTCAAATGCATCTACATTCGGGCCTAAAGGCGCCACCCAGTTTGTGTCAAAGGCTTCCTGTATATATTTTTGTTCTTCACCACCCATGTGAGCTACAGAAAGCCATATTTTCTTTTTCATAATACTATTTTTTTTATTCTTGTAATAAACAAAAGAATATACTATACCTAATAATTAATTTTATTGATTCTATAAAATCACACACTTTCTTGACAATGAATTAATCAAATCATATCCATCCCAAATTAAACTAAAATCAGTTGTTTTTCCTATTGGTACAATCCGATCAATGCCATTGAAACGCATTTCTTTTACTAATTTAGACAATTCTTGTTTTTCGTAACCGTAATATGCCAAGGTTTGATATTTTCGATTGACAATTTTTACCAGTTCTTTTAGCGAAACGGCATTATATTCAAGAAAATACCCACCAGCACATCTATATTTGTCGATATCATTTGTAAGCTCTGATACATTAATCCTCCAAAGTTTATTATTTGTAGGATTTTCTCTTTTAATCACAGCTTTATCCTGACTTTGAATATATAAGGTTGACAGTTTGTCAACAGAAAGTATAG
>JBAWXD010000250.1:0-5017 GCA_037144275.1 Paludibacter sp.
CGGGTACTAGAGGAACTGATTTTGAATAAACCTAATACAGAGATTGTATTTGTAAATACAATTTTGAAGCAAGATGAAAAAGTAGAAGAATATATTTCTATTCCAAATACTCTACGTGCTTCTGATTTGATTCTTAATCCTTTGCCAAGAACATCGATTCTGTTTAAGCGTACAGTTTTTGATGAAATTGGTAAATTTGAAGATGAATATGTACAATCAGCAGCTAGATTATTGGCTATTAAAGCCATTTTGAATAATCAGAAAAGTTACAGTCAGATAAACATGTTTTTTTCTGTTGTGAAACAATTGGAAGAAGATACTCAAGAGGCTCAGAAAGCTGTATCTATACAGATGCCATATTATACTGAAGACATTATTGAATTGGCTAAGTTTCGTGCTTTTCATGCATCCGAGAAAACGAAGGTATTGATTAAATTCGGTCAGTCAGTTTTGTTTAAATCGATTTGGACTATCAGAAAATTTGCTGAAAAAAGAGGTTTCTTTGAATTAAAAGCTAAAATTAAGCAAAAACAATATTATAAACAAGTAAATAAAAACGATAAACAGAAACGGTTAATAATAGCACAGAAAATAATGTTACTTCCGGAGAATTTATTGACCAGAAAAAATGACACTTCTGATGTGATTGTTTCACTGACCAGCTTTGGACACCGTGTAAATGATTCTGCTCCTTATGCTATATACACATTGTTTACACAAAAACAATTACCAAATAGAATAATCTTGTTTCTTGACCATGATAATTGGAACTCAACTAATATTCCAGCACTTTTACAGAAATTACAGCAATCGGGACTTGAGATTATGTTCTGCGAAGATATTCGACCGTATAAGAAACTAATTCCGGCTATGCGATTATTTCCTCAGAATACTATAATCACGGTTGACGATGATGTGTATTACAACGATGCTACATTATCTGAATTAATGGAAGCATATGAAAATTCTGATAAGAAATCTGTAATTTGTCACTGGGCATATATGGCTGAACAAAGAAACGGAAAGTTTGTACCCGTTTCCAAATGGAAAGATAGTAAATACGGGAACAGTCAAAGTTTTCATTTTCCTGTCGGGCAGGATGGAGTCCTTTATCCGCCTCAAATTTTTGATGAAGAAATGTTCAAATCTGATATTTTCATGAAACTTTGTACGAACGATGATGTTTGGTTTTGGATTCAGGAATATAGGTGTAAAGTTAAAGTTTTATTAATTCAAGATTCGTCAAAACACAAAAGTTCATTTGTTAATACATTAGACCAATGGGTTCCTACAAAGAAATCTGCATTATTATATTTGAATGTAATTGAAGGCAGAAATGATATTAATTTGAAGAATTTGCTGGAGTATTATAAAATTAATTAGACCAAATTAAATAGCATTGTGTGTAAATCTAACATTCAAATAATTAATATCATATACTTCTATGTCTGATGTTCGAGTTTCATTTATAATTCCTTTTTATAATGTAGAAAAATACATTGGAATATGTTTGGATAGTTTGTATAACCAAGATATACCTGAATTTGATTTTGAAGTGATTTGTATCGATGACTGTTCACCAGATAGTAGTAAGGATATTGTTTTAGAATATCAAAAGATTCATTCAAATATAATATTGATTGAACACAGTGTGAATAAAAAAGTCGGAGGCGCCCGTAATACAGGTTTAAATTTTGCAAAAGGTAAATATGTTTGGTTTATAGATTCAGATGATTTTATTTATCCCAATATTGTAAAAAAGATGATTCTCGAATGTGAGATGAAAGAGTTAGATTTATTCTGTTTTAATATAGAGAAAGTAACTGATCAAGGTATTTTTATAAATAAAGAACAAGTGTTTTCAACAATAGAAAGTCCACTCAATGGGATTGATTTTTTAAAAAAAACATTTGGATCAACACTAATTTATCACTTAGGATATCCTTACCGTGCTTTGTACAGAAGAGATTATTTGATAACTAAAAAGTTTTATTTTCCAGAACAACTTTCTTATGGAGAAGAAACAGTTTATTTGGCTCGGGCGACTGCTTTTGCTCAAAGAGTAGCCTCCACAGATGAATCTTATTATTTATACCGTCAATCATTGACTTCAATTAGTGTAAATCTAATTAAACTAAAAGGAGATATAATTTATCAGTCTGTAATACGTGCAGCTTCTTTAATCCTAAAATTCGAAGAAGAGATTTTTAGCAAAGATTCAGAATTAGCAATTATTTTACATTTAGGAGTTTCTTTGTTTTCAAATAGGCTATTAGTTCGAGCTTTAAAATGCACTGTTAAACAAAGATTTATTTTATTTTCCCAATTGAGAAATCAAAAAGAAAATACTTTAAAATTGTTACCTTATATGACAACTACGAATCGATTTATTTCATCACATACAATTATTGGTTTCTTATTGATAACAATAATAGCTCCGATATATAAAATATATAAAAACTAAAACAGTAATTATGTTCCAGACTCCAATATTACTGATAACATTTAACCGACCAGAGCATACCCGTCAGGTTTTTGAAATTATCAAACAACAAAAACCGGCAAGGCTATTTGTTTTTCAGGATGCTCCCCGTGAAGGAAACATGACTGATATTGAAAATTGTAAAGCCGTAAAAACAATATTTGATGAAATATTAGATTGGACTTGTGAATTAAAGTATTATAGCCCTGAGAAAAATTTGGGGTGTGGAAAGGGTCCTTCAACCGGTATTAGTTGGTTTTTTGAACAGGAGGAACAAGGAATTATTTTTGAAGATGATTGTTTGGCACATCCTGATTTTTTTCAATACTGCGAAGAATTATTGGATAAATACAAGAATACTCCCGAGATTGGTTTTATTGCAGGTTCCAGTTTTCAAAATCCTCAATTAGTAAATGATGAGTCCTATTATTTTGGATGTGGTTCTTTTGGAACCTGGGGTTGGGCAAGTTGGAGAAGAGCATGGGAACATTTTGATTATTATCTTGAATCCATAGATAAAAATAGAATGACCGCAATTACAAAAAAATATTTTAAAGAGCCTCGTCAAAGAGCATATTGGATGGAAATTTACAGACTTGTAAAAAAAGACCGAATGAATGATAGTTGTTGGGATTATCAATTTTATATGTCTTGCTGGAATTTTAATATGTTAGCTATTATTCCCTATCACAACCTGATAACTAATATAGGATATGATGAAATGGCAACTCATACAATGTCTGTTGATCATCCGGCTGCAAAACGCTCATTATATTCAATCTTACCTATTAATCACCCTGTAATAATTAGTTTAGATACTAAGGCTGATTTATATGTACAAAAGAAATATACCTATCCATTAATTTATGGTTGGACAGGTTTTAAAAGAATACCACATTATATAAACAGACTTCTAAAAATCAAACAAGGTAAGAAAAGTTCTTGGTTATAAAAATATTCTAAATATGATAATACTGGTAGATAGTTACGGAAATCATTTCAATACTTTGTTTCAAAATATGCATCTTGAGCTGTTTTGTGAAGAAACAAATCATAGATTGATTAATTTAGGTCAATTAGATGATTTTGATAATCTATATGAGACTAATACTTTTATGCCAAGAATAATCAGAAAGTTTTTATCTACACTAACGACGATATTTATCAGAACAAGACTTATTAAGGTTAAGCACTTTGATGATATTAATGAATCATTCGAATCAGTTATTACAAGATTAGGCAATAAAAGACTTCATTATATTGATGGTTGGGGAATACGGATGAATCAATTGACAGAGAAAGCAGAAACCCATCAAATCTATGCGAATCGTTTTGCATTAAGAGATGAGTTCTTTGAAAACAATGAATTATATAAACAGATTCATCAAACCAAAGAACAGAATAAGAAGGTGGTTGGAATTCATATCCGGAGGGGCGATTATGTAAATTATTTAGACGGAAAATATTTTTTCTCCATTTCGTCTTATCTTGATCTTATTAATCAAATGAAAATACTTATACAAAAACTGTATAAAGCTGATACGGTATTTGTTATCTTTTCAACTGATGATTTTTCTGAATTGGCTTCTGAACAATTATTGGTCTCAACTAATGATTGGTACATTGATCAAAAGCTTATGACATGTTGTGATTATTTAATAGGGCCTCCATCTACTTTCACTGGTTGGGCTAGTTACACCGGGAATGTACCGCTATATCATATTGAAGATGTTAATCATAACGTTCAGCTACATGATTTTTTTATAATGAATGATTAATTTAACAATCACGTAATCTTGACAACTTTACAATACTAACTATTGCCTATGCTTTTTAATTCCTTGAGTTTTGCCATCTTTTTACCAATTGTATTTTTGCTGTACTGGTTTGCCACTCAAGGAAAATACAAGCTTCAAAATATTCTGTTGTTAGTAGCCAGTTACTATTTTTATGGCTGCTGGGACTGGCGTTTCTTGTTTTTGTTGGTGTTTTCCACCGGACTCGATTATTTTACCGGTCTGAAAATGGCTGATGCTTCCAATAAAAAGGGCAAGCAATTCTGGTTTTGGTTAAGTGTTCTAGTGAATCTGGGTTTTCTGGGGGTATTTAAGTATTATAATTTCTTTATAACTTCCTTTGCCGATGCGCTCACTCATGTAGGTGTTCATGCACATTACAGTACTCTTCAGGTTATTTTACCGGTAGGTATCTCGTTTTACACTTTCCACGGATTATCCTACGTTATTGATATTTATAATGATAGGATAAAGCCTGAACGGAATTTTATTCATTATTCAGTGTTTGTGTGTTTTTTCCCTTTGTTGGTGGCCGGTCCTATTGAGCGTGCGACACACTTACTTCCTCAGATAACCCGCAAACGAGAGTTTGATTATGACAAGGCGGTAGATGGTCTGAGGCAAATTTTGTGGGGATTGTTTAAGAAGATTGTCATTGCAGATAATTGTGCCACCTATGTGAATGATATTTTTGCCAGTTATCAACATCAGACAGGCAGTACCTTGTTGCTGGCAGCAG
>JBAWXD010000251.1:0-4988 GCA_037144275.1 Paludibacter sp.
AATATATTATGTTCGAAGGCCTGAATGATAGTTTGCGACATGCTGTGCAACTGGCTAAAATGCTCAGGGGAATTGATTGTCGTGTCAATTTGATTCGGTTTCATGCCATTCCGGGCGTGGATTTAAAAACTGCTACTACTGAAAAAATGAATTTTTTCCGCGATTATTTGAACAGTAACGGGGTGATTACGACTATCCGCCGTTCCCGTGGTGAAGACATTCTGGCTGCCTGTGGCATGTTGTCGACGGTTGAAAAGGAAAAAGCGGAATAAGCAGATTGAAAATATGAGACGAATTCTTTATATCCTATCGGTTCTTGTATTGTTTCTTTTCGAAACAACTCAAACTGTTTACGGTCAAAAGAACCTCGAGAATCAGATTTCAGATTCGCTAACAGCCATTGCAAATAGTTATACAACAGTTGGCCGGATTACTTTGGTTGGATTTACGGCTAAAAACAATACATTGACTGTAACTGCGAGTGATAAATTCAGTTATATGCCTTTTCGGCCGGATAATGTGAAGCGTATCTACAATGCGATCTCAATTGCTGGCAGTAAAAAGTTTTTGGGTTATTCTATCGTTTGTTTGGTCGAAAACCGGCGAATTGAGGATTTGATCCCGAATTTCTACAAGACTGAGAATGTCGACGAAAGTCGCCAATTTTCTGTAGCTCTTCTTTCCCATCCCTTAGTTGTAAATTCTTCCCGACCTTATGACATTACTGGAGGACTACAAAATCGCCACATTGCCCTTTGGCAGAGCCATGGTTGGTATTACAGTCAGAAAAGAGCCCATTGGGAGTGGCAGCGTCCAAGGGAGTTTACAACGGTCGAAGATTTATATACACAATCTTATGTGTTGCCCTATCTCGTTCCGATGCTCGAAAAGGCAGGAGCGAACGTAATGCTGCCCCGTGAACGGGATACACAGTTGAATGAAGTGATTGTCGATAATGATTCCAAAAACAACAATTCACGTTACCGGGAACAAAACGAATGGAAGAAATGGAGTAAAGGTGACTTTAGTGGTTTTGCCAATAGCAAGAAAAGCTATTTGCAGGGCGAAAATCCGTTTACTTTCGGAACTTACCGTGAAATTACTTCTATTAGCAATTCCGACGAAATAAGTCGTGCCGAATGGTTCCCCAATATCCCCGAATCGGGAAAATATGCTGTATATATTTCGTATAAAACCTTGCCAAACAGCACAACTGATGCACGTTACACTGTTATTCACAAAGGCATTAAGACAGAGTTTTCGGTCAATCAAACCATGAATGGTGGAACCTGGCTTTATCTGGGACATTTCCAGTTCGATAAAGGACGAAACAATCAGAATAAAGTCGTGCTGACAAATGTAAGTTCCGAAGAGGAAAAAACCATTACAGCCGATGCCGTAAAATTTGGTGGCGGTATGGGGAATATTGCCCGAAGTCCCTATATCAACGATTCAATTTCCAATCCTAAACAAACGGATAGTATTGCATTCAATCCCATTACGGTACAATCCACCTTGTTATATCAACCCGAAATTAGTCAACATCCCCGATACACCGAAGGCTCACGGTACTGGCTGCAATGGGCTGGAATGCCTGATAGCATTTACAGTCGAACCAAAGCGCAGAACGATTATTCCGACGATTTTCAGTCGCGTGGTTTCTGGGTCAATTATTTAGTGGGTGGTTCTTCTGTTTCGCCGGGCACGAAAGGACTTGGCGTACCGATTGACTTAGCCATGGCTATTCACAGCGATGCCGGAATGACTCTGGGAGATTCTATTGTGGGAACGCTCGGCATTTGTACGGTGAAAAATACCCTTGGGAATTACGTTTTTACGAATGGCATTTCACGTTGGGCATCGCGCGATCTGGTAGATATTGTTCAATCGCAGGTTGTAGCCGATATACGTAAAACTTTTGCTCCTGAATGGAGTCGGCGGGGAATGTGGAATAAATCGTACAGCGAATCCCGAGTTCCGGAGGTACCAACTATGTTGCTCGAATTACTTTCCCATCAGAATTTTGCCGATATGCGTTACGGTCTCGATCCACGCTTCCGCTTCACTGTGAGTCGTGCCATTTATAAAGGCATATTACGCTATTTGGCTACAGCCAACAAAACTCCTTATGTGGTACAACCGCTAGCGGTAGAACAGTTTTGTTGCCATTTTATGGATAAAAATAAGCTGCAATTGCGTTGGAAAGCCCTAACCGATTCATTGGAACCGACTGCACGGCCCGACAGCTATGTGCTTTATACCCGTGTGGATGACAATGATTTTAATAATGGCGTGACGGTGAATTCGAATGAAATAATCCTAACCGTTCAGCCCGGAAAAATTTATAGTTTCAAAGTTACCGCGCTTAATAAGGGCGGCGAAAGTTTTCCTTCTGAAACATTATCGGCCTGCCGAATGGCCAATTCAAAATCGGAGGTATTAATTATCAACGGATTCAATCGGCTGAGTGCTCCGGCCAGTTTTGTAATCGACAGCACCTACGCCGGTTTTTTAAGCGATATTGATGCCGGAGTTCCTTATTTGTCGGATATCTCATTTGTGGGAAAACAAATTGATTTCAGACGAAATTCAAGTTGGAAAAGCGATGATGCTCCCGGATTTGGAGGAAGTAATGCTAATTATGAAACGAAAGTGATAGCCGGCAACAGTTTTGACTATCCCTTTTTACATGGAAAAGCGATTAAGTCTGCCGGATATTCGTTTGTTTCGTGCAGCGAAAAGGCAGTATTGAGTGCAGACATAAGCCTGAATCAATTTAAATCAGTGGATTTGATATTGGGTAAACAAAAACAAACTTTCGTAGGAAATGCAAAAAAAGCACCCGATTTTAAAACTTTTCCATTAGCTTTGCAACAAACAATTGAAACATATTGTCAGCAAGGTGGAAATCTAATGCTTAGTGGGGCTTATATTGGATCAGATGGCTGCGAATCAATCAATGCATTGCCAGCCGACAGACTCTTTCTGGAAAATGTATTGAAATTCAAATTCCAAACGTCACATGCAAGTGTTGGCGGTGGAATATCCGTACTAAATTCACCTGTCAAAGCATTCCGGAAAATGGATTTTTCTTATTATGATCAACCAAATTCAGATGCCTATTTTGTAGAATCGCCCGATGCCATTGAACCTGTAGGAGACCAAAGTTTCAGCATTTGCCGTTATTCCGAAAATAACCGAAGCGCGGCAGTGGCTTATTCGGGCTTGTATCGGGTCTGTTCATTCGGATTTCCTTTTGAAGTAATAAAATCAGAAAAAGACAGGGCGAATCTGATGGAATCGGTATTGACTTTTTTGAATACAGAAAAGTAGTTTTTTTTTACAAAAAAAGTCAAGGTAATTTTTTCGTTTCCCTGTGACTTTGTGTTTAACTCTTAAAATATGATAGTATAATATGGAATCAAACAGAATAATTATCGGTATAACGCACGGCGATATCAATGGTATTGGATACGAAGTCATTCTCAAAACCCTGGTAGAACCCCGGATACTGGAATCATTTATACCCGTTATTTATGGTTCGCCCAAAGTAGCGGCATTTTATCGCAAGCATTTCGATATACAGGGATTGAATCTGAATATTGTCAATTCAATTGAGGAAATCAACCACAAACGGGTTAATATTATCAATTGTGCCGACGATGAAATCAAAGTGGAGTTGGGCACTTCAACCCAGGAAGCCGGCAAAGCCTCATTGACTGCCCTTGAACATGCCACGGACGACCTGAAAAAAGGAGCATTACAGGCTTTGGTAACAGCACCTATCAACAAAAAGAATATACAGTCAGCCGATTTTAATTTTCCCGGACATACCGAATACCTGGAGAAAAAGTTTGGAACAAACTCCCCTGCTTTGATGATGCTGGTTAACGATGTGATGCGTGTAGCAGTGGTAACTGGCCATATTCCGCTGGATAAAGTGTCGAAAGAACTGACTGAAAAACTGATTGTGGAAAAACTGATTGTTTTAAATAATTCCTTGAAAAAAGATTTCCGAATCATTCGTCCTCGTATTGCCGTGTTAGGACTGAATCCCCATTCGGGCGATAATGGCGTAATCGGAAACGAAGAACAAAATGTGATAATTCCGGCCATGAAACAAGCCGAAGCCAAAGGGATAATAACCGTAGGTCCCTATCCGGCTGATGGTTTTTTCGGTTCGGGAAATGTGGTTAAGTTTGATGCCGTGCTCGCCATGTATCACGACCAGGGACTTATTCCATTTAAAACCATTTCGATGGATTCAGGAGTGAATTACACAGCCGGTCTGTCGGTTATCCGCACTTCACCCGATCACGGAACAGCCTACGACATTGCCGGACAAAATATTGCCTCTGAAGAATCTTTCCGTCAGGCTATGTACCTGGCCTACGATATCTATCAAAGCCGGAATTGGATAGAGGAAATTAGTGTCAATCCCCTGATAATAGAACAACGCACCGAACGACGGGAACGCGGATCAAGAGTGGAATAGTTGACAGTTTATAACGGCCCCCTAATTCCCCCTAAAGGGGGACTTTTGGATAGTGCGACCATTGGATTTAGTAAAAAATAGAACTAACAAAAGATAATTGCGTTTAGTTGCATTAATAAAAATACTTTGTTAATTGATAGTTTATAGTTGGCTAAACAGATTACCTTTTATATCTCAAGAAAATCAATCCGGTGCCGTTGGTATCGGATTTTTTAGTAATTTAGAAACTCAAAAAGAATAACTTTATAAACTATAAACTCTTCACTTTTTTGTATATTTCCCGAAATTCGTATCTTTGCAACATGTCAAAATTTCTGCTACATTGTTGGGTTATTCTGTTATTCATTTCAGCAATGAGTGCGTGCTCACTGGTGCCTAACGAGCTGACCACCGCCGAGCAATTAATGGAGACCGCTCCCGACTCAGCCCTGCATTTACTCCAACACCTTGCCCCGACCAACTACAAATCCGACAAAAACCGGGCATTGTATGG
>JBAWXD010000252.1:0-4965 GCA_037144275.1 Paludibacter sp.
TGCATTTTACTCATTCTTTTAGTTATAGAAACACTATTTGTATAAACATAATGATAAAAAACTTTATCAATTTTTTTAATAATCTCAGCGTAAAAAAATAATCTTACACATACATAAAAATCTTCATGATAATTTAATCCGTTAGGAATTCGACATTCATTCATTTTGTATAATCTGCTTCTTACAAATTTATTACAAAGGTTATGTGAAATTTCTTCAGTTAAAATATTTTTTAAATTTTCTTCTTTATGAACCAAAATTTTATCAGAAATAATTTCCTTATGATGGTTACATTCAATTTCCATATCAAAAACCACAATATCTGCATTTTCCAAAACAGAAAAATTATATAAAACTTCAATTGTGTTAGATTCAATATAATCGTCACTATCAATAAATGCAATATATTCACCTTTTGAAAAATCAATAGCTATATTTCTTGAAATACCTACCCCTTGGTTTTTTTTATTGTTAAGAATAGAGACTTGTTTTTGACGGATAGGATAATCTAATAATACATTATTTAACAAATCAATGCTATTGTCCGAACTTGCATCATCAACAAAAATGTATTCAATATCCTGAAAAGTCTGTTCAAACAAGCTTCTTGCACATCTTTCGATGTATTTAGAAACATTATATACCGGTACTAAAATTGAAACTTTCGGATTCATAGTAAATTATTCTTTTTTATCAAGTAATTACAATAAATGATTTCGCAAATTCCTGATAAAGTCAAGGAAATCACAATTATCCAAATATTGCTAAATATTAGCAATCCTGGAATACAAAAGGCAAATAAAGATATAAAAGCAACTAACTGATTTTTAGTTACAAAATAAAATTTTTCTTGTGGTACAAAAATAAAATTTATGTAACTCCCAACAACTAACCAAACTAAAACAGTGACACTTAATATTATAGCCATTGGATATGCATTAATCATTGATACTCCTCCCAGTAGAAGTACTATCCATTTGCCAAAAAGAATAATTAAAGCAATGACGGCAAAACCGATCAAGGTTTCGTATCGAATTATCTTCTTTACTGATGTCTTTTCTTTATTCGCAATCATTTTAGGAAATAGAGCGCTATTAATGTTCATTGTCATCATTCGAGGAATGGAAATGATTTTCTCTGCTAGGTTGTAAAGTGCTACATCTTTCATTCCAAAAACTGTTCCAATAAGAATATTTACGCTTTCCTCTTTAATAGTACCAGTTGATGTTGACCAAAAAAATGGTAATGCATCAATAAAATAATTTTTTAGAAAATTAAAAGTTACAAAGTGGTAGCGAAGATGTTCAACTTTATATAAATAATATATTGATATTAAGGCGCTTGACACATTGGTGGTTGTGACTATAATGGCATATTTAATTATATCGTTCGGATTATGAATCAATAGAAAGGTGAAAGGTAATGAGATTATTCTGAGACTTAATTGGATATATGTGATTATTTTCATTTTTTGAATTCCTTGAAAATACCAAAGAGGAAAAAGTATTGTAGATAATACTTGGAAATAATTGATTATATAAATTGTTTTATTTCCATTAAACATAGAAATTGAACAGATTACTACAACAAAAATAATTGTTGATAGCATTGCTAAATAAATCTTTGCCGTTAAAACTGCTGAAAAAACATCGTTTTTTACTGTTTGATTTTTCTTGTTCTCCGAAATCATTTTTAAAGCAGGAAATGAGAAACCAAATGAAATAAGTATACTAAAATAGCTTGTTACAGATAAAGCGAATACAAATAATCCATAACTTTCGACACCTAATACCCTTATTAAATATGGATAAATCAGAATACCAAAAAGCGAATTAATCACCTGAAGTGCTGTCATGAAAAAGTAATTCTCAATCACTTTCGTGTTGTTTGCGACTTTACTTTTCAGGTTTGTTATTCTACTTCTCTGCATGGGTTATAATTCGATGTGCGTGGTTTGCAGACTTACTTTGAAGATTTTGTCCGGTTTAACCGGTGATTCCAATAGGGTAGCTTTAAGTTTTCGTTTGGTATAAACGGCACAAATTGTATTCGAAACGTGGTAAAGGTGGGAGTGAGCCGATGCCGGAAGTCCATCGAGAATGGCTGCAATAACCGAATGACGGGGAGTTTCGGGATTGTACCCGTAATCGTGCCACACAATCATCGAATCGTCATCTTTCAACAATTCAAAAACCTTGCTACTGTCCGATTTCACCGCTTCATAGGTATGGTCGCCATCCACAAAGATTACATCAAATTTCTGATTAAGTGTCGAAAAATCAAAGGTCAGTGAATTGGCATAAACGGTTTTAATCCTGCTTTTGTCTTTAATCAGGCAGCCATGAAGGTGTGCATATTTCTTATTTAGTCCCATAGCAATAATGTCTTCGGGCGACAGATTTACTGATGTGCAGTTTGCACCGGTATCGGCTACATTCAAAATACTTTCGCCACGCCAGGTGCCTATTTCCATGTATTCGCAGGCAGGATAGGATGCTGCAATTGATTTTAGAAGTGCTAGATCTGTAGCAAGTGATGAACCATCGAGGAAAGTATAATGATTAATTTCTGCCTTTCCATCCACAAAAAACTGATTGAAATCAACAGTAGGAAACTGTGTTTTGTTGTATTTTTTCTGAAGGTGCGATTTATATTCTGTTTCATCTTTTAAAATCAGAAAAATTGAAGCAGGGTATTTTGCTAATTTTATAATGGTTTGGCTGAATGCCTTTAAACGTTGTAAATTTGTCATTTAAAATATTTAGATAAAATTGTTAGATCTTTGAATTAACGTATAGTTTTGTTTGTAAGTGATTTCTTGTATATTTCATTAAGCTCATAACCCACTTTTTCGTAACAGAATTTTCCTTTTGCTTCTCTTTTAATTTCTTCAGAATTATACTTCTTGAAATTATCGAGTAAAAAGTTCATGCCATTAAAAAGTGCTTCTTCATCACCTATTGGTATGATTAAACCATTATTTTTGTTTATATATTCCGGTGCTGCACCAACATAAGTACTTAAGACAGGTTTACCGCAAACCAGACTCTCGGCAATAACAACACCTGCAGTCTCAAAATTGGAAAACAGCACAAAAAAATCACTATTTTGAAGATAATCAACAACTTCTAAAGATGTTTTTTCTCCCAAAAACTGAACAACTCCTAAATTGAAATTAAGCGAATTAGCATAGTCATGAATATCGTCAAAGTCAATTCCTGTTCCAATCAAAATAAGTTCAAAATCATCTCTTAATTGAGATAATGCAGATGCAGATCTCAATATTCCTTTAATATTCTTTTGCTGTTGATTAAAACACGAAATATGAATTATACGCTTCTTTGTACGTTTCAAGTGTGGAGAAATTTCAAAGAAACAAGTATCAACTACGTTATTTACAATAATATAATTAGGATTTTGTAGATTATTTGCTAACAATGCACTCTTTAAAGTTTCTGAAACAGGAAGAACTGCTTCAGCATTTTTTACAACAATCTGGGTAATAAATTTTCGTAAAAAACCGGTGTATGAAAACGAGTTAGTTAAATACCGAGTCCAATGTTCAGTTATGACGTATGGCGTTTTGTATAGATATTTAAAAATAAGCGCGATAACTCCGGTTCGTGTTAATACATTTGAGTGTATAATCTCAGGCATTCCCCACGATTCGTATAGTAAGCCAAAACCTTGCAAATAAGCTTTCAGATAATTTATCTGTTTGCGAACTGATGCGATAAATGAATTGCCTCCAGCTGGAAAATATATTCTAATTTCCTGAAAACCTTTCTCAGAAGTGATTTGTACTTCTGATTTTATTATTGTGGTATCAGGATGAACATACAAGGTAGCTACATTGGCATAGATTGAAGCTGCTTCAGCATGTTTCTGCACAAACAACCCAAACATGGGGTCGTATCGGTGCGGATACCATTGCGATATGAAAAGAACTTTTATCAATAGTTTATAATGAATAGTTTGTTTTAAAATAGCGGACTAATTCTCAATCAGATTATTTTGGACTAGAACGCGGATAAACGCTGAAATAGCAGATTTTAAAAGGATTTTAATCCCGCCTTTGGCGAGATGATTTTCAATTACCTAGGCATTATCAGTCATGCCAGCATGACAAAATCCGTTTATATCAGTTTCATTCGTGAAAATCTGGGTTCTATTCTTTATTTTTCTTGTTTTTTTAGAGTGTCTATATTTTTCCCACTAAAAAAGAAGGTCTGAAGCGTTTAAGTATATAATATGGATGATTTTTTGCACCAAAACTCTTATAAAGCCGAGCAACTCCTTCAATTCTAGATCCCTCAAAATCAAGTACTTTAGACTTTTCTGCATTTTCTGAAATAATATTATTTATAAGTAAAAACATTGCAAATAATTTTTTTCCTAATGTATTTGATACTGGTAATAAGTATATTAATCTATTTGAAGATTTTAATAGGCATAGCGCTGCAATCAACTCATTTTCTTTAGAATATACGCCATATATTGTTAATGCATTTTTTGCTATTCCCTTCTCAATTAGTTGTTTAAGAACAGGTTGCTGTGGAGATAGATAATGCTTATCTACAGAAAAATAAAATGATAAATAAGCTTCAGGGGATAAACCCGAGAGTATTTTCAATTCTGATTTTTTTGCTTTATCAATATTTCGTTGTGTATTTTTTGAAAATAGTTTATAAATATCTTCGTATGAAGCATTCAAATTTAAGAGAAGATTAGGATATACAATGGCTTTTGAATAACTATTCTGGGCATTCAAATTAAGTTCATAGCTAAAGTATGGAATTTCTTTGATAAATTCTTCTACAATTGCCTCATTAATTTCAAATTTGGAAAAAATGCCTAGTTGCTGGGTTAAAACAGGTTGCACAAGATAAGGAATTTTATATCTGCTTTTTACCGGAAGTGGCATTATGTATTCATAATTTTCAGTAACCAGAGCCTCCCATGATG
>JBAWXD010000253.1:0-4960 GCA_037144275.1 Paludibacter sp.
GGAGTATCGGCCTGCATCATTCCCGGAACTGACCCACACGCCAGTGAATATATAGCAGAATGCTGGAAAGAACGCGTCTGGATTTCTGGTTTTAATGGATCAGCCGGAACTGCTGTTCTTACACTCAATAAAGCAGGTCTGTGGACCGATTCTCGTTACTTTTTACAAGGAACTGAGCAATTGACTGGTACTGGAATCGAATTAATGAAACAGGGACTCCCTGAAACACTGGAAATTATCCCCTGGCTATCGGACGAACTCAAAGCCGGCGATAAAGTAGGAGTGAACCCTCAAATGTTTTCGGTGAATGCGTATGCAGCAATGAAAAGTGAGTTGAAGATGGTTGATATTGAGTTGACTTCTATCGATTTGTTGGCCGAAGTATGGACTGAGCGCCCTTCACTACCATTAAATCCGTTTTTTGTTTTCAATTCAAAATATAATGGAAAATCCACTACTGAGAAGTTGACTGCCGTTCGTTCTGAATTGAAGAAAGCCCGAGCCAATGTGTTTGTAATGTCAGCGTTGGACGATATTGCGTGGTTGTTTAATATTAGGGGAAATGATGTGGATTACAATCCGGTGGTGATTGCTTATGCACTGGTGGAGGAAGATAAAGCCACTTTGTTTATTGCTCCCGAAAAACTGACTCCCGAAACGAAACAGTATGTCGAAAAGCAAGGCGTTTCGGTGGCTGCTTATACCGGAATTTATGATGCTTTGAAAGGTATTTCTGCTTCGAAAGCAGTTTTAATTGATGGAGCAAAGCTCAATCAGTCACTTTTCGAGGCTATTCCATCAGGCTGTGCTTATCGTAATACTATGTCACCTGTTTTCAAACTGAAAAGTATAAAAAACGAAGTGGAAATGGCCGGTGTTCGACGGGCTATGGTAAAAGATGGTGTGGCATTGACAAAATTTTTCAAGTGGTTGGAAGAAAATGTGGTTTCAGGTAAACTAACAGAAGTTTCTGTAGATAAAAAATTGTATCAATGTCGCAAGGAACAAGAGAACTTCATTGGCGAAAGTTTTGGAACAATTGCCGGATACGGACCACATGGTGCAATTGTACATTATAGTGCCACCGAAGAATCAGCTTCTGTTTTGAAACCTGAAGGTATCTTTTTGCTCGATTCAGGTGGTCAGTACCTCGATGGCACAACTGATATCACCCGTACTGTTGCACTTGGAAAAGTAACAGAGCAACAAAAAACTGATTTTACGTTGGTGCTAAAAGGTCATATTGCACTTGGAACGGCTGTTTTCCCAACTGGAACTCGTGGCACTCAACTTGACATTCTGGCTCGCAAAGCCATGTGGGACTTAGGCCTAAATTACGGACACGGAACTGGTCACGGTGTGGGTCATTTTCTCAATGTACATGAAGGTCCTCAAAGTATTCGTATGGATGAAAACCCAACCGTACTCCAAACCGGCATGTTTATGTCCAACGAACCCGGATTGTATCGCACCGGCGAATATGGCATCCGTACCGAAAATTTGGTTCATATTGTTCCTGCTATGCAAACTGAATTCGGGCAGTTTTTGCAGTTTGAAACTGTTACGCTGTTTCCGATAGACAAGAATCTGATTGCCATTGATATGTTGAACGAAATTGAAAAAACATGGCTGAATGCTTATCATCAAAAGGTGTTCGATAATGTTTCTCCAATGCTGAATGGGTCAGATAAAATCTGGCTTGAAAATAAATGTAGGGCGATATAATAAATGAATATTTGATGATTGATGATTTTAGTTTGAGTGAAAGTTCTTTAGGGAAAAAAGCCGTCACGCCGGAACAATACGATCCATCCTTACTTTTCCGAATCCCACGTTCTGAAAATAGAATTAGGTATGAAATTGACGATGTAAAGTTGCCGTTCACAGGTGTTGATGTCTGGAATTGTTATGAGGTTTCGTTTCTGATGGCTAATGGCTTACCCGTTTCACGTATGATGAAGTTGATTTATCCTTGCCAAAGTGAGTATTTGCTTGAGTCAAAGTCGCTGAAACTATATTTGAATTCATTCAATATGGAACGTTTTGCTAAATTGATTAGTGATGCTGAAGCATCGGTTACTGAAATTATTCAGCGTGATTTAAGTGTTTTACTTGAAACAAATGTGACAGTTGTACTTTTTAGCGATAGTAGCGAGGGACAGCTTGCTTTCCCCGATTTGAAAAGCAGTCAACTTATTGAATTGATTCCTTCTAAAATGCTTCAATCAATGGAATTTGCTCATTTCCTTGAAACTCCGGACTTATTGAAAGGATATCTGACCAATGAAATTCATGAATATGCTTTCCGAACTGATTTGTTGCGTTCTAATTGCCGTGTAACCAATCAGCCCGATTGGGGTGATTTATTTGTCCGCATTTCAACGAAATACGATATTGATTTGTCGTCGGTGGTGGCTTATCTGGTTTCATTCCGCAAGGAAAATCATTTTCATGAGGAAGTGGTAGAAATGATATATAAAAGGTTTTGGAATATTTTTAAACCCGAAAAATTAATGGTTGCAGCCATGTACACCCGACGTGGAGGGATAGATATTAATCCGGTTAGGGTTTCACATACAGAACTGATTGATGAAGCTTTTCTGAGCACAACAAGCAGATTGGGTAAGACTTTAAGGCAGTGATATGAAGTGGATAGTAAATAGTTTATAGTTGAGAACCAAAGCTTCCTTGTAAACTTTAGGGATTTTCTAAACTCAAACGTTTGGTAAAACGAAAAAAGAGTGTATCTTTGCACCCGCTAACAAGCAGTATGCGGCTGTGGCGTAATTGGTAGCCGCGCCAGACTTAGGATCTGGTGCCGAGAGGCGTGGGGGTTCGAGTCCCTTCGTCCGCACAAAATGAAAACCGCCTTTCCGATTCCGGTATAAGAGGCGGTTTTTTAAGTTGGCGAAATATAAACTCAATAGATATTCACAAGCAATTGACATGATTTTCAGAACACCGGAAGGGATGAAAATTGGATCATGAAAATTCTTTACGGCAGTTAAAAAACAAATTATATACGTATGAATATTTCCAGAACAAACATCGACGAGCTGAATGCGGTAATCAGACTCTCCATTGAGAAGAGCGATTATGAAGCTACGGTCAACGAAACACTCAAGGATTACAGGAAAAAGGCCAACATGCCCGGATTCCGCAAGGGAATGGTACCCGCTGGTTTAATCAAGAAAATGTATGGAAAAGCAGTTCTTGCCGAAGAGATCAACAAGCAGCTGGGCAGCGAATTAAACAGGTACATCAGTGAGGAGAATCTTCAGATTCTCGGTGAACCTCTGCCCAATGAGACCGAGCAAAAACCGATCGATTTCGACCACGATGAGAACTTCGAATTTGTTTTTGACCTAGGACTTGCGCCTGTTATAGATATCGATTTCAAGAAGATCGGCAAACTGCCGCTTTATGAAATCGCCATCGATGATGCGATGATTAACAACCAGGTTGAGGCATTTCAGAACCGTTTTGGCACTTACGTTGATGCAGAAGTTTCCGGAGAAAAAGATAATCTGGTTGGGAGTCTGAAACAACTCGACGAAAATGGCGAAGTGCTTGAAGGAGGAATCCATGCAGAAGAAGCACAGGTCTCCATCCAGATGGTAACAGGTAAAAAGGATAAAAAAATTGTGCTCGGCAAAAAAGCCGGCGATACTTTCAAATTTAATCCCAAGGCTGCTTTTGAAAACCATCATTACCTGAAACAGGTACTTAAGGTGGAGGAAGATCAGGCGGAATTAATCGCATCTGATTTTGAAATGACGGTTTCAAAAGTGAATACCTTTATTCCTGCCGAACTGAACGAAGAGATGTTCAAAAAATCACTTGGCGGAGTTACGGATGTGACAACCGTTGAGGGATTCAAGGAAAAAATAGCAGAAGACCTGAAGTCAAATTTGGGATATTCAACCGAATACCGCTTTCTGATCGACACCAAGGAAGCTCTCACCAATTATGTGAGCATGAAATTGCCTGAGGAATTTCTGAAACGCTGGCTGGTCTATTCCAACGAGAATATCACCAGGGAACAGGTGGATGAAGAGTTCTCCCATTTTGTGAAAGATTTGGAATGGACCCTGATCAAGAGCCGTATGGCCAAGGACAATCATCTGCATGTCACTGAAGCTGATGTTACTGAACTGGCCAAAGAAACCGCGCTGATGCAGTTCCGCCAGTATGGCATGTTCAATGTACCTGAAGAATATCTGGACAATTATGCCAAATCCATCCTGAAAAACGAAGAAGAGCGTCATCGTCTGGTCGAGAAAAAATCGGAGAGCATGGTGCTTGATTTTGTCAAAGCCAATGCCGAACTGAAGGTAAAAACGGTTAGCCAGAAAGAGTTCGACGACCTTTTTGAGAAATAGCAACCTGTATTGAATAGAATATCTCTCCAATGATCAATTGGAAGGGGTATTTTAATAACTTTGTAGATCGAACCCTTTGATTTTTTATTGGAATTAATGGGTTCGGTTTTTACAAAGTTTTTTCATTTTAAAATCATTTAATTATGAGCCTAAAAAGTGATGAATTTCGCAAGTTTGCGACAAAACAGATGGGAATTAGTAGTTTATCCCTTCACCAGTTTGAGTCTGTACATGCCAGTTATATCTCACCGACCATCATCGAGGAGCGTCAGATGAATATCGCACAGATGGACGTTTTTTCCAGATTAATGATGGATAGAATCATTTTTCTGGGGATTGCCATTGATGATTATGTGGCCAATATCATTCAGGCACAACTTCTTTTTCTCGAATCTTCTGATCCGGGCAAGGATATCCAGATTTATTTCAATTCGCCGGGGGGGTCAGTGCATGCCGGTCTTGGAATCTATGATACCATGCAGTACATCAACTGCAACATTGCCACAATTTGTACTGGGATGGCTGCTTCGATGGCCGCAGTGCTGATGACTGCCGGTGCGAAAGGAAAACGTTCGGCG
>JBAWXD010000254.1:0-4953 GCA_037144275.1 Paludibacter sp.
CTCTCCTTTTTAAAACCAGCTTGAATTTGCCAGATTCAAGCAATTCAACATAGCCACCTTTTCCGATAGAGGGCAGGTAGATAAATACCGATTCACCCAATACAATTCGGGATAGGGATTGTGGACTGTCCACATAATAAATTGCCCCATCCGACTTATATTCCATATGGTCGACGTAGATGTTATAGCGAATCGGAAGTTTGATTGCCACTGTATCCTTTATGTAAAATGTACCATCTACAAATTCGTTGTTTAAATAGGGACTTCCATCAATGTTATCATAATCATGTAGGTTTTCATTTATGTACCTTTTATCAAAGGGTAAAACAGAGGGGTACGGATTTTGAAATGTTATGATTGCCGGGCGTGTTTGAGCGGATAACATAACGGATGATATCATTAAAACTGCAATAAAATAAATCTGACCTGTTTTCATAATTTCAATTTTTTGTTGTTTAATATGCTATTTTTCAATTCATTATAAAAGTAAGTTCTAATACCGCTGGCACTGATTTGCAAATACAAGTGTCCGGAAGATTGATATATTGCTCACTTCTCTTTCATTTCTATTGGCATGGGTTACAAACACACACGAGCGTGGGTAGAGTATACTAATTTTTAATGTCTTAGTCGTTGTTTAAGATAATAGTGAATTTTCCTTTTTCAAGTATATCAATAATAAAACGACATTGTTTTCTGCCTGCAGCAAGTAATATTGAATAACTTATTTCACAATGAATTGGACAGAAGTATTGTGATATTACGATTTTTTTACCGATTTGATTAGTTTGTCCTGACGATTTGTCAATTTTCAAATCTCTTGGAAGAAAATCAGTGAATGCACTTTTAGTCATAAAAGTAATTTGATTGTCATTTTCAAACTCATTTACAGGCTTGTTTTTTTCAACCTTGTAATCCAATATACCTGAAGAGTTTGTAACTCTAAAAGAAACATCAGGCTCAGACACACCAACATATTCATTTTCTTTCCAATAACCATTTATCGTATTCTTTTTTCCGTTTATTGAAATTTCAAATTTTCCTTTCCCGTTTTTTTTACCTTTTAGCCAATTACCAATAAAAACATCACCATTTTTAAATATATATTTTCCTTTTCCATCAGGTAAACCATCTTTAAAAGTTCCAATATAAGTATCTTCTCCGATTGATTTAGCTTTTCCATTGGCAAGCCCATTTAGACATTCACCTGTATATTTTCCACTAATTTTTTCATTGAGGACTTTGCATGAATCAGTCTGTGCATTTATAAACAGAGTTGTAATAAAAAAAGTGAATAAAATTAGATTTCTCATTGTTGTTTCAATTAGTTATTTAATACCTGCTTAGCAACTTCCTGGTTTCAGTTTCCACGCGAAGCATTTTTTCTTTTTTCCGGGTCGATTGTCCGATTCAGTACTCAGTTTCGGCAAAGTCTCCAGAATATGCCGGGTTACAAACAAGGCTTTGCCTTGTATAATAAATCACTTTCTCTTTTAAAATATGGAAAGCTGAGCTTTCCTTTTAGCACGACCTAGTCTGTAGACTATGCCGAACATTTACAGGCTAGGCTGAACTGAGCGTCCCGTGGCTGTTTTTTAATTCTGAGGATAAAACCTCAGTTGTTCGAAAACAATATTTTTATCTTTTTGCAGACGGTCAATTAATTGTTTCAGGTCACTTTGTTCCCAATGTCGTTGAAACATTTCATCGTGCAACAGGATAACGATATTGTTTTTCATGAATGTATTACCCGAATTCAACTGTTGCATAATTTGTTGGTACATTTCATCAACACTTTGTACCGGAGTACCGTCTTCGGCATGATGCTCCCACTCTATATCCCAGCCAAAAACCTTAAATCCTCTTGTAGCCAGACTATCGGCAGTGGCCACCGCATTAATTTCACAATCGTCTTGTTTTTTATTCTTCAAACGCCAGCTATTACAAGCCGGCATGCGTATGATTTTATATTGGATTTTCAGAACTTTCTGATTCTTCAGGAAATCCTCAGTTGCTTTATGCGGATTGCCGTAGAACACTTTATATTGATCGTTGCCATGTGTAAAACTATGATTGTACTCCTCGATATATGGATTCTCTTCGTAATATTTATAATAGGTAGCCATTTCCCTGTTACCAACTACTTCCGAACCAACCAGAAACACACTAATTCTTATCTTCACTGCCAAAATAATACTATCTATATTTTGACTACCGTTCAAAGGTCCGTCATCAAAAGTCAGATACACATATTGCTTCTGAGGTAGAGCGGTCTCCTTTGGCTTGTCAATTTTACAGGACTGACAAATGACCACTATAAGTATAATAAATAAAAGACTTGAAATATGACGATTCATATAATTTGATTGTTTTAAATTGATAACTCTGTACTGTTTCACTCGCTTCCGCTGCTATCGCAGGTCTGTGACCTGTGCTTCTTTTCTTTTATTATTGGCTCGGATTACAAATCCGCGCGAGCTGAGACTTTATTTATCTATCAATAAGCTTTCTGTTTCTGTAGGTATTTTATAACTTATCAGAATAACATTAGTATAATCCAGCACCTTAAGTTTTAACCACCCTGTTTTTGTAATATTTCCGCTAACCTTACGGAAGCCAATATATCTTTCTTCGTTTTTTATCCACACACTCTCGAATATCCAGTTTTCAAGGGATGAATTCATGGGGACATATGATTCTGCAATTACTAGGTATTTATTTGTAACCTGATTATTGTTTAATATTTTGTGACCCAAAATGTATATTTTGGGTATGGTATATTTTATCGTTTTAAATATTGAATCATTGTTGTTAACCCATAAAAAAAATGTTTGAATAGTATCAACCGTAAATATCTCATAATTATTCTTTGGTTCTATATTTGCCTGAGATTCATTAGTCATTCCACCTGAATTCCATGTATTGAGATAAAGATCAGCTAAGCCATCGCCATCTATGTCAAGGTTTATTCCGCCTTCATTATATCCAGCATATCCATGTGGTACTGCTTTATTGTATAACTCAACAATGTCACCTACAATAATTGACTTACTGATTGTGTCGGCAGTCTGATTATTATATGCCACCAATTTCACATAATATTTACCTGCTGAGTAAAATTTGTGCTTTGGATTTACTTCTGTTGAATATGTACCATCTCCAAAATCCCATTTGTAATAAATTGATCTGGTTGAATAATTTGAAAACTTAACAGAATCAAGTATTGTAACGGAAGCCGATGATACTGAAAAATAAAAACTTGCACTTGGCTTTACAATAGCTATATTTAGTAATTTAGTAATGGTGTCCGATTCACTGTCGGTTGAAGCATTTAGCTTTACTTTGTATGATCCCGGAAGTTTGTAAAAATGTTTCGGTTCCTTTTCGGATGAAAAAACACTATCGCCAAAGTTCCAAAAATAGGCACTTGCATTTTCCGAACAATTCGAAAATTGTGTTGAGCTGAATATATTTAAATCACCGGTTGTTGAAAAACAAGCTTTTGGTTTTCCTATTAAACCTAAATCCATATTACAACCGTAAAGACTTAAAATCAGAACAAATAGAACTATATATTTTTTCATTTTTTGCTTTTATATCTTAAAAATCGAATCAATTTATCAGTTTGAAGACACTCTTTATTTATCTGGGCTTATATACAAATATTCTCTGACTTTTATCAGCAACATACAAGTAATTTTTTGAATCAATTACTAAACTTATTGCAGCAACTAATTCCGTTTGTCCAATTTTGATATCAAAGTCTCTGTTTTCGTTTACTTTCAAAACGTATGTTCCACATGACATATAAAGGTATTCATCCTTCACCCTTATATCATATATTGTTGTATCAAAATTCCATTGTTTAATATAATCTCCTGTTTTGCTGAAGATATTCACTATATTTCCATTTGAAACATAAATCTTTCCATTTAAGTAAGCAACTCCCCAGGGGCCAACTCCGGAAATGTCCCATCTTAAAATTAAATTTCCTGATAAATCAATTTTATGAATTCTATTATTTGGATAATCAGCAATATAAATATTATTTTCATCATCAATAGCCATTTGTCCAACCGTACCAAACTGACCTCTAATTGTGTTTAACCATTGTTTATTTTTATCCATTTCGAATATAATAAACCCTATTCCTACAAAAATCCTGTCAGATAAAAACAACATTGATGTTGGGTAATTATATGTGCCAAATGTCTCAATAAAACTTCCATTTTTATTAAATTTTTGAATGTGTTCAATACCTGCATTCTCTGACACATAAAGATTATCATTCAAGTCAATTGACAAAAATCTTGGTTGAGCATACGAATCTGAATTTGGAGCTAAAGTGCTAAATGAACTAACAAAATCAAACTGTTTAGCCGACAGATAACCATAATCAGCATTTGTAAAAACGCTGTATTCCTTATCGGCATTAATAGCTCTGATTTTATAATATATCTTTGTATATCCGGTAGTATTGGTTTTATCTTCATAATAAAGATCATTTGTAGAACCTAACAATGTATACTCATTTGACGACTGATTTAATTTGTAAATTTCATAGCCAACACCTGTTAGTGTTTTATTCCATGATAAAATGATTTTATCCGAGTAGGTCCCTTTGGTTATAATAACATTTGTAGGAATACTATTGCCTGTATATGACTTTGTATAACCATAAATTGAATCGCTCAGAGTACCCAATGAGTTTTCGGAGTTATACATTCTAAGTCTATAGTATGATTTTTCTGTCGAAACGATTCCTGTATCTTCATATTGAGTATTATTTGTCAATACTAACAGCTTTAATTCTTTGGCATTAAAGTCATACCTAAAAAGCTGATAGTTCATTGCACCTGCAATTGCATCCCATTTCAGAACAATCTTATTATCAAATATCACTGCTGGGCGTTTAGATCCAGCTGATTTCTAATTGTTTATAATCGAGTTCTT
>JBAWXD010000255.1:0-4921 GCA_037144275.1 Paludibacter sp.
AGACCCAACAATAAAAGCAATGGCCTTTGAAAAGGATGGTATGCAGACGATTGCTATTTTGAATGTTTCAAAAACCCTAAAAACTATACGGATTAAAGATTCAATAATAAAAACGCTGAATGGGATTAAAGAATTTATTTATGCCGATGGTATGTTGAAAAAAGAAGGCGATCATACTTTATTACCCAATAATGTAAATCTGACCATGGATTTACAAAAAGGTTATAACTTAAAGATGCCGGGCGAATCGCTTTTTGTTTATACCAATTGTAACTATTAAAAAACAACATGAAAAAGATATTATATCTAACCATATTTTTGCTTTTCGCTTTAGTTTGCAATGCAAAAACTGCGAAGAAAGAGATGGATGTTTCGATTACTTCCGAAATAATCAATGCCGGTTATATTGGCAATGGAGCGGAATGGGACCCTTATGATGAAGCAGAAGCATGGGGCTCGGCAATTTCCGACAAAGATTGGGAAACACTTTTTAAACGGGTGAGTTTTATGAAAATGCCTTATGTCAGATGCATGATAAATAGCCCCTATCGTTATTTTGATGCTGCAACAGGAACGTACGACAAGAAACGCAATATCAAATCAATTTCTAAATTGCTGGATTATTGTACCAAAAACAAGGTAACCATAATTTTGGGAGAATATAATCCCCCAAAATGGAGCATGATGCAGGACGATAAATGGGTGGATATGTCAGTTGATTATCTCAATTATTTGGTGAATGATTTGGGTTTTAGCTGCATTAAATATTTTGTAATTTTCAATGAACCCGATGGATATTGGTCATCAACGGATGGAAATTACGGTATTTGGAAAGAAATGGCTTATAAATTCACAGCTAAAATGAAGAGCTATCCGGGACTTTTTGAAAAAGTAAAATTAGCCGCACCGGATGTGGTGGTTGATTATAAAAATAAAAAATCAGCGTACGATGCACCGGGTTGGGTAAAACAAGCAGGAACTGATATGGACTCACTCATAGGCATTTACGATGTACATGCTTATCCCGGTCAGGCAGAAGTGCGAAGTGGGAAATACTCAGCTGAACTACAAAAGTATAAAAAACAGGTGCCTGCCGGAAAGAAAATAGTATTGGGCGAAGCCGGTTATAAATACTGGCGCACAGCCGATTCGGTGCTTATGAAGGAATATAATAAACGCGTGAAAGGTCATCCTTACACTACCGGAGGGGATTGTAATATGTTGGTTTACGATTATTTTTATGGTCTGGACATGCCATTACTTTGTATGGAGGTGATGAATCATGGATACTCAGGTATGGCCGTTTGGATGCTCGACGATGCCATGCATTCTAACGGTGATGCGGGTAAACCTACAGATATTAAGATTTGGGGAATGTGGAATACCCTTGGAAAAGAAGTTTTTGGAAAAGCTGAAGAGGAAAATATCCGCCCGTGGTATTACACTTGGTCGCTCATGTGTCGTTATTTTCCTGCCGGATCGGATATACTGAGATGCAACTTTGAAAAAAATAACGATATACGGATAATTGCCGCAAAAAGTAAGGGCAAAATAACCATTGCTGCTGTAAATATTGGAAAAACCGATTTGGCACTGAATATAAAAATACCAACTTTTATGTCAGGCAGTAAATTATATATTTACCAGGAAAATAATAGACCAACCGATAGTGACGGAATCCCCGTACCAATAAAAAACAATTTAAATTTAAAGACCAAATATAGCTTGGAATTAAAAGCGAATACTTTCGTAATGCTAACAAATATAACAGATTAAAATGAAAAATATAATTATAAAATCAATCGTAATTGCAACCATAACACTTTTTTTCGTGGGTTGTAAACCTGTTGAGCCGGAACCCCCGAATACCAATACACATATCGACCTGAGTATTGTTGATAAAAACGCTACTGACGAAACGAAAGCACTTTATTCACAACTTTGGAAAATTGCCGAAACAGGTTTTATGTTTGGACATCACGATGATTTAATCTATGGTCGGAAATGGTATAATGTACCCGGTGGATCTGATACAAAAGATGTTTGTGGCGATTATCCGGCGGTTTTTAGTGTCGATTTTGCTCAAGTTATGGACGACCGTTGTGATACGAGCTCGTATAAACCTATACTTCAACGAGTTATAAAGGAGTCGCGTGCCCGTGGTGAAGTGATAATTGCTTGTTGTCATTTGAATAATCCAATAACCAATGGTGATTCGTGGGATAATTCAAAAACAACTGTTGCAAAGGAAATTGTAACCGAAGGCAGTGCTACCAACATTCGTTTTAAAACCTGGCTCGACCGTTTGGCTGCGTATGCTGCCACACTAAAAGATGACAATGGAAAACTGATACCGATTATTTTTCGTCCGTATCATGAACAAAGCGAAACGTGGTCGTGGTGGGGAACCAGTTGTACTACACAAACCGAGTATACTAATTTATGGAAATTTACAGTAAATTATCTACGTGATACAAAAGGTGTTCATCATTTTATTTATGCCATATCTCCACAATTGGATGTTGCAAAAACCAAAGATGATTTACTGTTCCGTTGGCCGGGCGATGATTATGTGGATTTTATTGGTATGGATTGTTATCAAGGTAATAATACAACAGCATTTATGACAAATTTGAGAAATCTTTCTCTTTTATCTCGCGAAAAAAAGAAACCCTGTGGTGTAACCGAAACAGGTATAGAAGGAATTAAAAACAGTGCAGGTGCTGTTAGTACAGATTTCTGGACAAGAACCATACTTACACCATTTACCGGTCAACGGGTAAGTATGGTGGTTATGTGGCGAAATAAATACGACCCCACACTAAGTGGAAGTCATTTTTACTCAGTTTTTGCAGGACATGCATCAGCACCCAATTTTGTTACTATGTACAATAGTCCTTTGAGCTTATTTAGCAAGGATTTACCTAATATGTATCAGCTAGCAGACAGTGTTACAGTCAAATAAAGGATCTCAATTATAAAAAATATTCAAATCAAATACTTTTAAATTTATTATTATGAAATCAATTTTTCTTTCACTCTATGTGGTTTTAATGTCAATAAGCTTAAATGCTCAGACGATGAACCAACGATTTTTTCTTGATTTTGGTCCGAATGATGTAACTAACGGAAATATAACAACCAATCCGGATGCCAATGGAAATTATTGGACCAATGTGACCGGTGCTACATTAAATAGCAGTGCAACTTTAGTTAATACTGCCAATGTTAGCACAAGTTATGTTTTAACTACTACAGTTGCATGTTCGACAAATGGAATTCTTAATGGCGCTTTGTTAACGCCTGACCGTACTCTATTAGGCGAAATGGCCATCAATACAGCTACGCAGGACTATTTCTTTTTTGGTACGCAATCTTCATTTAAATTATCAGGATTGAATCCCTCAAAAGGATATAAGTTTCATGCTTTTGGTAGTAGAAATACTACAGAAGTTAGAACCACACAGTATGTATTTACCGGAATTAACTCATTTACCGGAACCAATCAGACTTCGGGAACAGGCCTGGGCGGTGGATCAATTAATCAAAATACACAAACTTTCCTAACATCAACCATCATTAGTCCAACTGCAGCCGGTATAATTACCATCGATGTGTCAAAAACAGCAGGTACTTACTGGCATTTGAATATGATGAAAATTGAGGAGTATAATTCAGCTCCTATTGAAAGTATTACTGTAACAGGTAAAAGTGTTTCTCCAACTGAAGGAACCTATCAGATGACTGCAACAGTTTCACCCATAAATGCCGTAAAAGAGGTAAGCTGGAGTGTAGATAATACTGATATTGCCACCATTAATGGATCAGGTTTCCTTAAAGCAAAAAAAGACGGGACAATAACAGTAACTGCCACAACTAAAGATCCTACATCAACTGTAAGTGGTAGTTTGCAATTATCGGTGGTGGGTGCTAAAATATCTGCCATCCAAAGTGTCTTTATTGATTTTGGAACTTCAGCTGCATTAACCACCAGTCCGGATGCAAATGGTAATTATTGGAATAATATCACTGACCCTACAGCAACTGCTGCAGCTGTCCCTTTGCTAAATAGTATAAACACTCCGACCGGTTATAATCAAAAAATGAATTCTGCCTTAAGTGCCTATGATGTGACTGCAGGCGGGTTAGCTACTCCGGATCCGATACTTTTAGGAGAATTTGCAGTTGCCTCGGCTACACAGGATTACTTTGGAAATAGTACAACCGGCAGTATGAAGTTTACTGCTTTAAATCCAGGTTCTGTTTATAAATTTAAAATTTTTGGAAGTAGGAATACTACGGAAACAAGAGTTGCGCAATACGATTTGGCAGGTTTAAATACTTCGACGGGGACATTACAAACTGGCGGAGTAAATCTGGGTGGAACTGGTTACAATGGAAACAATAGTACCATTTATTCATCAGGTTTTGTGGTGCCAAACGCATCGAATGAAATTTTACTGACCATCACTAAGTTGCTGGGAAGTAATAATAATATTAATGCCCTTAAAATTGAAGAATATACTCATACTCCAATTACAAGTATAACAGTTACAAGTCAAGCAGTAACCGGAACAACAGGTGCCTATCAAATGACTGCTACAGTTGCTCCTTCAACTGCTATATTTCAGGATGTTACATGGAGTGTAGACAATCCGGCTATTGCCACTATCGATAATATCGGATTACTCAGAGCTAAAACAACCGGATCAGTTACAGTTACTGCCACTACAAAAGATCCATCTTCGACCATAAGTGGTACTTTACCAATGAATGTTGCTATTGAAAACGTAACAAGTATTTCAGTTAGCAGCACACTTGTAAATAATAGCAGTAATAATATTCAGATGACTGGACCCGCGGAACAGGTATTTGTTGGAGAAATAATTTAGGTGAGATAATAAATATATGAAAAGTTCTA
>JBAWXD010000256.1:0-4846 GCA_037144275.1 Paludibacter sp.
TACTTTCCTCTTCCGCTATGTTGTGTTGTTTTATATGTGTCGAAAAAGAAGTGTAAGGAGGAATCAATACTAACTTAGTATTATTGAGTTCATACTCAATTTTATTGTAAGTTATAAAAGAGCCTCCTGTACTACTATGGTAAAGCCTCCAAAACGGAAACGACATATTTTCGCACTCCCATTCCGACAACATCCAGTACCTGCTGCAATGTAACAAAACTCTGATTTCTGCAATGCTTTGCTTAGCCTCCCAGGGGTCAAATTTTCTATTGTCCGACAATTTTATTAAATGCTCAATCATAATAATTTTAATATGATCAATAATCGAAAGATGTTTATTTTATACACAAAGTTGTTTTTAATATACAATTGGCTAATAGCTATATCAGTTATTTTTGCATTTGTAATAAATAGTTATTGCACAAAAGTAGTTTAATTTTTTTACTTACAAAATCATAATATGCTAAAAGGAATTTCACCACTTGTAAGCCCTGAACTGCTCGCAGTTTTGGCACGTATGGGTCACGGCGACGAAATCATTCTGGCCGATGCTCATTTTCCAGGCGAAACATTTAATAGTCGTGTATTGCGTGCCGACGGACTTCGCATTCCCGAATTGTTAGCAGCAATTTTGCCACTATTCGAACTCGATGCTTATGTTCCGAATCCGTTGGTCATGATGGCTGCCGTTCCCGGGGATCAACTCGATCTGAAAGTTGAAGAATCCTATTTGAAAAGGATTCATATAACTAATCCTGCTGCTGCAATTGAGCGAATCGACCGTTTCGCATTTTATGAAAGGACAAAATCGGCTTTCGCTGTAGTTATGACTGGTGAAACAGCTAAATATGGAAATATATTACTTAAAAAAGGGGTAACACCATGCAATTAATTCATAATTTATAATTCATAATCACAATGTCATTTAAATCAAAAGCTGCCTATTTACCGGGAAACAGCACTGTAATTTTCAAAGATGTAGAATTCCCAAAACCCGGACATGGAGAAGTTCTGCTAAAAGTTAAATCATCAACTATTTGTGGTAGCGATATTCGTGCTATCTACCGTGAACACCTTGGAAAAGGCCCTGAAGGTTATCAAAATAAAATTTGTGGTCACGAACCGGCCGGACAAATTATTTCTTGCGGCCCGGGCATGAAACGTTTCAAAGAAGGCGATCGCGTGGTAGTTTACCACATTTCGGGTTGCGGATGTTGTTATGATTGTCGTCGTGGTTACATGATTTCCTGCAAAAGCGAATCGCGTGCTGCGTATGGTTGGCAACGCGATGGTGGTATGGCTGAGTACATGATTGCCGAAGAAAAAGACCTTGTACTTTTGCCCGATAGCCTTACTTACACCGATGGGGCTCAAATTGCCTGCGGTTTCGGAACTGTGTATGAAGGATTGGAAAAAATCGGTATTTCTGGAAATGATGCCGTGTTGGTTACCGGACTTGGTCCGGTTGGTTTGGCTGCTTTGATGCTTGCTAAAGCATTGGGTGCTCAAAAACTAATTGGAGTTGACACCGTTGCTGAACGTTGCCAGATTGCTATTGACCTTGGTTTGGCCGACGAGGTTTTCGTCTCTGGACCGGACGTAATGGAAAAAGTAATGTCTGCCACCAATGGGAAAGGTTTCGAGCGTACTGTTGATTGTTCAGGTCATACTTCTGGCCGTCAACTTTGTATCCGTGCTACCCGTCAGTGGGGAAAAATGGTAATGATTGGCGAAGGTGGTACTGTAGAGTTCAATCCAAGTCCGGACATCATCCATGATCAAAAAACAATTTATGGTTCGTGGGTAACATCCATCTGGCGTATGGAAGAATTGGTTGAACGTATCGAACGTTGGGGAATTCATCCGGAAGACTTAGTTACACACCGCTTCCAATTAGCACAAGCTCCAGAAGCCTATTCGTTAATGGCTGAAGGAAAATGTGGTAAAGTAGCCATTGTTTTTGACGAGGAAATCAAATAGATTTACGATTTATTCATATACAATTTCGATTGAACCGTAGTTTGATATTTGTCTTGTCTCTTGGTTTTAATATTTAAAAATCTAATTAAATGCAAACAATAAATCCTACTTTAGTTCCATTCAAAATTCTTTATACCGGTGTTAAAATACCGGTGATTGGGTTGGGAACGTTTGGCTCGGACAATTACGATGCCGAAACCATTGCACAAGCAGTGAAAACGGCTATTAAAATGGGCTATCGACATATCGACTGTGCTTCGGTTTATGGCAATGAAAAAGAAATTGGCGCAGCTTTGCAGGAAGTTTTTGCCGAAGGAATTGTGACTCGCGAAGAACTTTGGATTACCTCAAAGGTGTGGAACGATAAACACAAACAAGTAGTTGAATCGTGCAAACAGTCCTTGGCTGATTTACAACTCGATTACATTGATTTGTATCTGGTCCACTGGCCATTCCCTAATTTTCATGCTCCAAAATGCGATGTTAGCGCGCGTCAACCCAATTCAGTTCCTTACATTCATGCCGATTATATGAAAACATGGAGACAAATGGAAAGTCTGGTTGAAGCCGGTTTGGTTAGAAATATCGGAACTTCAAACGTAACCATTCCCAAGATGAAATTGATCTTGCGTGATTGCAAAATTAAGCCGGTGCTCAACGAAATGGAAATTCACCCACATTTCCAACAACCTGAATTGTACCAATTTATGAAGGATAATGGAATCGAAGTGATTGGTTATAGTCCGATTGGCTCACCCGGTCGCCCTGAACGTGATAAAACTCCGGAAGATACTGTTGATATGGAAGATTCAATCATCGTGGCTATTGCTGAACGACTTGGAGTGCATCCGGCAGTAGTTTGTCTGAAATGGGCAGTGCAACGTGGTCAGATTACGATTCCATTTTCCGTAAAGACTGATAAAATGTACAACAACCTGAAGGGAATTACCGAAGGTCCTTTGACCGAAGAAGAAATGGTGGCTATTTCTACAATTGATAAACAATGCCGACTTATCAAAGGTCAGGTTTTCTTGTGGGAATCAGCCAAAAGTTGGGAAGATCTTTGGGATTTGAATGGGGAAATAACGAAGTAATTTTTTATCTTTCATAAAAATTACTCAACAATTGTGATTATAGTGAAGAAATTCATTGATCTAAATAAATTAATGCCTTAAATTTCCCTCTTTCTCCAATTACCTTTTAATAAATAGATGTAACCTAATGCACCAATTATTGTCCAATATACAAATTCGGACATCCAAACCACTGCAACCTGATAGGGATGAATTATAGCTGTGTAATAGACGAAACCAAGATAGAAAAACAAGGTTAAAAACTCAATGACAAAAGCAGTTCGGGTATTTCCTGTTCCCGAAACAGCGTTGAAAATCAACATTCCGACAGCACAAAACAGAATAGCAATTGATACCACTTTTATAACCGGTATACAGGCTACGATCAACGAAGCATTATCGGTATAAATTCGGGCAAATATTTCCGGAAACATATAGGTAAGAACTGCCATTGGAAGTGCAATCAACAATCCCATACCCACTGCTTTTCGAACAAAAGGCAGAACTTCTTCCTTTCGTCCGGCACCAATCAGGTTACTAACCAAGGTACTTACTGAGGTAGCAAGTGCAGTCCCGGGTATCATCAAAAAGGTATACAGACTTCGACCAATATTGCTTATTGCCAAGGGTTGTTCGCCCATTCGCTCGATAAAAATAAAGAACATAAACCAGGTGGAAATGGATATAAAATACTGAAACATAATGAAAATAGACAAATTGAGTATAGTCAGGATAGTTTTGAGTTCCACTTTCCGAAACTCAAAAAGGCCGTAGAGTTTCATGTCTGTACGATAGACGGTATGCCAAATCATGTAAATCAATGTGACAATTTCAGAAATAACGGACGAAATCCCTGCTCCTTCAATGCCAAGTCGGGGAAAACCAAAATGTCCGAATATCAATGTATAATCGAAAAAAATATTGGTAATTGCCATTAAAATAGCCGAAGTAGTCAGTATCCTTGTTTGCGTAATTCCAACATAAAAACCACGAAAAACCACGCTGACATATGCAAAGAGGAATCCGTAAATGCGCCAATTCATATATAGAATAGACGATTTGTAGATGCGATCTGAAGTCACTAATAACTTCATAATAGCAGGAACCCCTTTTACCGATAATGCGACAATAACTGTTGCGAGTAGAAAATTGAAAAGTAAACTATTATTGAATATCGGCCCGATTTGCTTGTAGCTTTTTTCTCCGTTACGTCTTCCAATAAGAATTTGAGCGCCCTGACTAAACCCAAAGCCAATCATGAAAATGGCAAAATACAGCACGCCACCAATAGCTGAAGCACCTAATTCAACTTCACCTACACGTCCCAGGAACGCGGTGTTGGTAACGTTAATTATATTTTGCGCCAAAAATGTTAAGAAAACAGGGTAAGTTATGTTGAAAATTTCTTTGTTGGAAGTCATTGTTATTTGTGAAATTGAAACTATTAAACAAGCGATTTGTCAGACTTGTTTACGCTTAATGATTATTTTCTTTTCGTCAAAGGTATATAAAATTATAATGTCTTAGTGTGTATAAATAGTATTACATTGTCTGGCAAATGGAATTGAATATAGAGTATCGCTCAACAAGTAATAAATACAGGTCAAATATTTGCATTAAATTGTTCAAAAACACTAAAAATACAAATCCGTAAGAAATAAAATGATTAATTTTGAATAAAAATATTGTCAATTTAAATAATAGTATACGATGAAAAAAATAGTGATTATAGTTTTGATAGTTCTGTCCTGCATTTCAGAATCTTGCGCAAATAAAAAGATGGCAGGTACTGT
>JBAWXD010000257.1:0-4818 GCA_037144275.1 Paludibacter sp.
ACAAAGTGCCCACATGACTGGTAATGGTGCCTCTATCCAAGGTCCAATTATTCTTCCGAATGGCAATGCCAGCTCCTGTCCAGTCGGGAGTTGCCCCTAATTCCCTATCGGTTATTGACTTATTGGTAACGGCCGATTCATAAGTCAGGTATCCTGTATCGGGATAACGACCCATTCCAACTTGTTTTCCATCAATGGTGACCATATTGGTAAGAATAGATGTACTTATTGATTTTGAATAAATACCACCTCCTTCATTTGTCCATCCGGATGTGATGGTGCTGAAACCGGTAATAATTGGTTTTGCACCTGTACCATAAGCACTGAGGGTGATAGGACTGCCACTTGTACCCGATTTATTAATGGTTATAGTGCCATAGAAAGTATCGCCTCGGTTAAAATAGAATATGCTTCCAGCAGGTAATAAGGAAAATGAATTATTTACTTTTGCAATGCTCTGCCATGCCGTAGCTGGAGTCAAACCATTGGCTCCATCATCACCACTTGCCGAAACATAATAATTGGTGGCATTTAGCTTGTTTGCTATCAATAGGCATAAAAAAAGAATAGAGACGAATGATAACAGGGATTTATTAAGTGAACGTAAATTTCTTTTTGTTTTCATTTTTGTAGATTTGTGATTGATTCTGTTGGAAAAATCAGAAGGTCTAATTTATTGATGTGGTTGCGCTAACTGTTCCTCTTAAGACCTTGTTTTTCATTATTTTAAAAGTATAATTCGTTTTCGCCAATAAGCCTGAATATGTTTTATATTTTGCAGATAAATCGCCTGTTGTCAGTTGTGTGGTATCGCTCACACTTCCAGTGGTTTTTATGATGGAAGTTACGTGCCTGTTGGCCAACCAGGATAATTTGACGGTAGTAGCAGTAATGTCCCCAGTATTTATGATATTAGCCGTTTGATTTGTAAATATATTCTCTAACAAGAAAATATTGGAATAGCTGAAATCAGCATAGTTAGCACTTCCATCTTTGCTCACCCCTTTTATTCTTGCATAGAGTGTCGTATTACTGTTAAGCCCTGTTACAGAAGCTACTGTTGTATCTTTATTCATCACCAGGGTATTAATATCACTCACAAAATTGTCGTAACTTATCTGTACGATGTAGTTGGCATTGGGAAGTGTTGTCCAACCAAATTTCATAGAAAATCCCTCCATGTCGGCGGTTGGAGTATACATAATTAACTGCGGAGAGTCTAATTTCAGTTCTTCTTTTTCCTTGCACGATTGAAAAGCAAAAACAGTAAGCATCAATAAAAATGTCAAGCTAATTAATGGAATGGTATTTTTCATTTGTGTTGATATAAAAATGTGCTAATTTGAAAATTTGTTAATTTGAAAATGCTATTCAGCAATATGAACCCTAAATTATAATGCATCATAACAAAGCTAACATAACAGAAGAAAAGTCTTTCTGTAATGCGACAAACCGCAAAAAAAAACGGTTGGACGGTTTAGTGAATAAACACAAGCGGTTTAGTTCCAATAAAAAACCGCTTGTGTTTAAAATATATTTATTTGATGAATTTACTCACTTTGCCATCAATACTGATAACGTACATTCCGTTTGATAAAGAACGTGTGTACATACCGTTGGCTCTGGTTTTTTCGATAAGTAAACCATTGATGGTGTAAAGCTCAATGTTTGACTCTCCTGTTAAAGGAACTGCAATACCTGTTGCATTGCTAATGATGCGAGGGTTTGTAGTTGTTTCAATCGTATTCAATTTAGTATATATACCAGACTCTAATGCTCCCATTCCCGGTGTGCCACCCCTGGAGGTATTACTAAAGTCAGTTGTAATACCTGCAATAGCCGTACCCGGTAGGGATACTGTTGCATTAGGCTTATAATCAGTTGCCAAAGCTCCTCCTGCATTTGCAAATAATGGATCTAATACCAAACTATTCACTTCACCCGGAACAATTGGCAGAGCATTTACCTTTGCCCCATAATATCCTAAATTACTACCCCCTCCGGAAACAAAATAATCATTGTTGCTGCAAGTAAAAGTGCCAGTACCGAGACCTGCGCTAGCATAAAGTGCCCAATGGGCATCCCATGGAGTTCCAGCCATTGAGCGTGTACTTACTAAGATATTATTTTTAATACTTTTGATATAGGTTCCTGCGTTGGCACTATATATACACCATGACGAATTAGCAGTTGTACTTAACTCGGTACCACCAATATATATCGTATTGAAATAAATGTTGGTGGTAGCAGTAGCAACCGAATTAGCTTCCCATATTCCATATATTTTTGTTTGAAAATTACCTCCTAACGAAATAATATTGTTGTAGAAGGAAGAAGTGCTGCTAGCTACTGTACTGACAATATAAATAGCTTCCATTACATTACTACTTGCAGTACTGTTGGGAAAGAATAGTTTAGTAATAAAATTATTCTTTACAGTATAGGTACCACTTTGTAAGTACATAAGATGTAAATTTCCCCCTGAAGCAATAGTGCTATTTATATTCTCAAAGGTATTCCCACTGATGATAGTACTACCAGTATTCTGACCCCTTATACCATATAGAAATGCTCCACCTGCACTGATACTACCCGCCGTGCTGGTACTACCTATCGTGTTATTGCTAATTGTATGGCTGCCGGTACTTTGAATCCAGATTGCAAAGAAATAATTCACGAAATTATTTGTTGTGATAGAACCTATGGTATTATTATCAACTAAAAACGCCCCTGACCCTGAATTAAGCCTTATTCCAATTACGTATCCACCGGCAGCTCCATCTGTAACCGTGATAGAACCGGTACCTGTTGCTGCTCCAATGGTATTGCCAGTGCAGTTTATGCCTCCCCCCAATGATAAAGGTGTAAAATCGACAAGTGAATAATTGCTCCAATTAATATTTTGAATGATATTGTTTGAAACAGTGCTAATAGGTGTACCCCCCACAGCAAGATAAATACCAATAAAAACATTGTTGTCATCGGCTGTTTTTGTTAATGGTGCACCACCGCATTGTGCTGCTGAACCACCAATATAGTTGCCCGTTACTGTATTTGATGAGCTTGTAACGCCAATAACAGTAATAGGAGTAGAATTACTACCATTTGGAACAATGGAAGTCGTTTCGTAAAAACTATTGCCAGATACCGTCCAATTGGTAGTGAAAGTAGTGAGATAGATGGCACGTGAACTGGTAAAAGTTCCTGATAAACAATTGGCAAATTCATTGTTTGAAATCGTATTGAGGTTGTTGTTTGCTACTGAGCCGGCAGAAAGAATAGAAACTTGAGGCCTCTTGGCATCATTCGCATTGGTGAATAAATTGTTACTAACCGTGTTGTTGCTGTTATTGTTTGCAACAAACATCATAGTGGCGCGGTTTTCAGTGGTTGAAGAACCTTTTATTGTACAGTACTTTATCGTGTTATTTGATGAGCCATTATCGATTCTGATAGTCGTTGCTTGTGTCAAATCAAGACCGCCAGTATTGGTTATGGTCAAGTCACGTGTACTGCCGGTTGCATTCAAACGTCCATCGATGGTTACATTAGTTGCACCATATAACTTAATTAACACACCGGAAAAATCTCCACCAATCGTTTTTCCGGTTACTGTTGGGTAGATGTTCATTGCTGACCAGTTTGCACTGGCATTTAATTGTGCTGTAGCAGTCTCTGTGATATTGTCAATAATCTGCAGGCTAATGACACCTGTGAAAATGCCGCCTGTATTAGCATTAATGTCAGAAAAAGCCAAACCCAAAGTCGCATAATCGGCACCCGTGGCACCTACTGTTTTGGTTACATCGGCTTTTGCCGTCCAGGGGAAAAGACCTACTAAGAGCGTCATCGTAAGAAAGAGTTTTTTTGTGTTCATTTTGTTGATTTTTTAAAGATTAATTTATAAAAGATTTTTGAATAAAAAAATACATGGTAATTTCATTCTGAGAGTACAACTGCCATTTTTCTATTCAATTGAAGCAGTTGTATTCAAAGAAAATCAATATTAAGAATTAGTTCCTTCTGGATTATTTCTTAAATACCCTAAGGCGAACTAATAACTACATTATAAATTTGCTAGCATTCCCATTAATTCGGATTACATAGACGCCTTTATTCAAATTGCGTGTGTAGGAGCCGGTAGCTTTTGTTTTTTCTATCATTTGACCATTAATGCTGTAAAGTTCAATAACAGCATCGTTTTCAAACGTTGCGCGTATACCTGTTGTGGTATGAGCTAACTGAAAAGGCAATTGCATTTTAGTATCATTTATACCTGCTACTCCATTCGGATCAAAGGCGCCCATAGTTGGAACTGCAGGTCTGATTTTCCCTAAGTAATCAGTAAGAATACCGGTAGTTGCATCCGCTTTAAGTGTTGTAGCAGAAATTGCATAATCAGTTGCCAATGGATAGGTAGCACCAATATATGAAAACCCCGGGTCGATAGCCTTACTATTTGCATCCTGACCTGACACTATTGGAAGAGCCGTCATATCAGATCCATAATAACCTAACACACTCGCTTCACCGGATACTGAATAATCATTGTTGTCACAAGTCAAAGATCCCAAAGGTGCTGCACCAAAAAAGCCATAATGCAAACTAGTACTACCCGTGGTAGCCCGGGTGCTTACCATAATATTATTTTTAACATTCATATTATACACAGTAGTTCCGTCTAAACGGACACAATACGATTTGGTATTTGGATTTGGGGTTTGAGTACCACCACTTATATAAATAGTATTAAAATAGACATTGGTGGTGGAAGTGTTGGTTTTAATACTCCAGTTATATATACCCATTAGGTCACAA
>JBAWXD010000258.1:0-4769 GCA_037144275.1 Paludibacter sp.
TGCACGTCAGCCAGCCAATGACCCATAGGCGTGTGTTAGCGGTTCGTGCTTTTGTTCGTTTTTCGTTCAGTCGTGTCGGGTTTACATGTATATTTTAATAAACCAATTTTACTATTGTCAACTACACAAATTTCTGGATATATGTCGTCTTTCGTGTTTGGGATTCTGTCAATACCCGACGAAAATAATAAGTATTTATCGCCAATCAGTTTGTAGTTAAAGTATTTGTTTTTACCCCCAATGTCTTGAGTCGGATCATAAATCGAATAACTTTCAAAATTATCGAGAGATTCGGGATATTTTCCACTTTTTATTTTATAAAATTCGATGTCTTCAATCAGATTATTCATCCAAACTTTAGCTTGTTCTGTATTTTTCTCGTTTTTCACTTTTTCATTCCATATTTCAGGATAAGTTACACCAGTTATAATTATAGTAAAAACAATTCCAAATACTCCAATCAATGTAAACCACTTGTCTTTATATTTTGAAATTCCCATAATTACAAAAAGAACACCGATAATTGCTCCAATCCCAGGAATCAAACAAGCAATACCTAATACATAAGGTGGTTTCGTAATAATTGGGAGTTTTGATGTTTCTTTAAACTTAATAATTTGACTTTGAACAATTCCTAAAAAGTTTATCACTTCATTTTCAGTTGTAAATGCTCTTTTCGGAATCAAATAATTTTTTTTGTCTGCAAGTAAAAGTGAAATGTATTGTTCATGTGACTTGAAAGATTCTATACTTTCCCATCTCCATATACCGCTTCTTGTAGCTGTTTCAAAATATAATCCATCGTCTGCAATTTTTATTTTTTTCTTTTCTAAATATCTGGGTTCTTTTGATATTTCTTTTCTTAGTCTATTTATAGAAAGAAAATACGGTGCTACATAATAAAAAGTAAGATAAATGACTCCGGAAATAATAGTAGCTAAAATAAACTTTGTCCAATCAAATGGTTGTCCACCGAAAACAACGCCAATCAAAAGCGGAATTAATATTGCTGCTTTTATCTTTTTACGAAGTTCATTTTTGTAAAAATCTTTGTAAAAATTCTCGTAGTCTGTCTTAGTAATTTCAAATTCTAATTCCATTGTTGTCTGTTTAATGTTTGCACTGTTTTTCTTTTTTTAGCATGACCGCTAACAATTTATATCGTCACCTAGGTGACCTTACATAAACTTTAGTTTTTGGTATTTTTGTTATTAGTAGTCTACTAATTAGTGTTTTGTAATACCACTCGCTATTTAACATAGCTGCTCATATATATTTTAATACTTTGATTATAACTGCACCAAATTAGAATAAATCAACTTGATAACTATTTTCTGCCCCCAAAGATAAAAAACCAATTTAACACCACCAACACTTTTTATGATTATTTTTAAACAAAACTAAAAATAGTCTAATATTAAGGCTTTCAGAAGATATTTCAATTAAAGCTGTTGTTTATAAATAGCATGTTGTCAGGGTTTTAATTCAGGGCATGACTCCAAGTCATAACCTGAATAAGAGATTAAATGATATTTTTACGGCTTCCATGCGTGTTGGAGAAACAAAAAGGTGTGTTGAAGGAATAAAAAGGTACGATGAAGAAACAAAAAGGTACCTTGAAGGAATAGAAAGATACCTTGAAGGAATAAAAAGGTGCGTTGAAGAAATAGAAAGGTACCTTGAAGGAATAGAAAGATACCTTGAAGAAACAAAAAGCTGTGTTGTTGTGGTAAAAAGATGACTTGAAGCCATAAAAACAGGAGCTAATCTGCTAAAATTGTGTCTTGTCCTAAATTAGCTTGACAGATTAATAACTAATTTCTATTTTGTTGTTGGGTGTAAAATTTCATTCCTATTTAAACATTCATAGTTCATTCTAATTACTGGATTTATCCTGTATAATAGATTATATTCCTGATTTTCCTTACACTAATTTTTCTTATTTCTGTTTTCAAATACAGTTTTCAATTAGATTCCTGATTCGTATTGCATCTTTATTTTTAATTACTTTTTTCTCAGACCTTTTTTTTGATATGCCCTAAAATGTCTGACAGCTAATTCCAACAAAAGCTTGAATATAAGTACTAAAACAAATATAATGTCGTATTTTTGAACGCCAATTTGCAAAGTCGCTAAGACGCAAAGAAAGATTTGATTTACAATGATTTATATTAGACTTTATTCAGATTAATTTATTATAGAATTGAAAACAAAAGACTTACCACTAAGACACTAAGAACACAGAGCTACACAAAGTTTATAAATTCTGGTATTTTCTGTTGCTAAAAACATAAAGAACACGAAGAATAAAACATGAATGTTTTATTTGTCAAACCTTTTGAAAATCATTGATTTAGAACAATAAAAACACTTGTGTTTTTATCTTTGTGACTTAAATTTATAAAAAATTCTTTGTGAACCAACGGTCAGCGTAGCTAATCTTTGTGTTCTTAGTGACTTAGTGGTTATTCTTATTTATTTGATTATTAGTTCAATAACACTTTATTCGATATAAACTCTATTCTTTGAGACTTTGCATCTTAGTGTTTCCACGATAAATCGGGATGTATCATTTGCGTTAAATAAATATGTTTTTAAATGCTACATTATATTTATCCATTTACTTAAGACAGAAATTTAAAAAAAGAAGACCGCCCCAACAGGAACGGTCTTCTTATAAACTATTAACTACAAACTATAAACTATTCTCCGAATTGTTGTTCAGCCATACGTTTGTAGCCTGTATAACGCCATTTAGCATTCGCTTCGGCAGCTACGAACAGTTCTGTTGCTTCTGCAGGGAATTGTTTCAATAAGGATGTATAACGTACTTCACCACGTAAGAAGTCCTGGAATTTATCCCATTCAGGTTCTTTCGAATCCAGAATCATTGGGTTCTTTCCTTCAGCTTCCAAATCAGGATTGAAGCGGTACAAATGCCAGTATCCACATTCTACAGCACGTTTTTGTTCGGTCTGAGCTTGTCCCATACCGGCCAATAAACCGTGGCTGATACATGGAGAGTAAGCAATAATAACCGATGGTCCGTCGAATGCTTCCGCTTCACGGATAGCTTTCAGCGTTTGTGCCTGATTAGCTCCCATAGCTACCTGAGCCACGTAAACATAACCATAAGTGGCAGCAATCATACCAAGGTCTTTTTTGCGAACACGTTTACCCGAAGCAGCGAATTTAGCCACAGCACCTACCGGAGTAGATTTAGAAGCCTGTCCACCTGTATTTGAGTAAATTTCGGTATCAAGTACAAGGATATTTACGTTTTTGCCGGAAGCAATCACGTGATCCAATCCACCGAAACCGATATCATACGCCCAACCGTCACCACCAATAATCCATTGTGATTTTTTCACCAGGTATTGAGTCAATTCAGCTATTTCTTTGCAATATGAGCAAGTTCCTGCTTTTACAAGCGGAGTGATTTTACGTTCCAGAATGATAGTTTCATCAGCATCGTTACGTTTTTCAATCCATTCTGCAAAAAGTCCTTTTAATTCGTCCGAACAACAATCCGCTGCCATAGCTTCAGTCATAATACGAACCAAACGTTCACGCATATTGTCGTTGGCGAATACCATACCCAAGCCAAACTCAGCATTATCTTCGAACAAAGAGTTAGCCCAAGCCGGTCCGTGACCTTCAGGATTAGTTGTATAAGGAGTAGAAGGAGCAGAGGCAGAGTAGATAGAGCTACAACCTGTTGCGTTTGAAACCATTTGACGTTCGCCAAACAACTGAGTAACCAGTTTCACATAAGGAGTTTCACCACAACCGGCACAAGCACCCGAGAACTCGAACAGTGGAGTTGCCAACTGAGAGTTTTTCACGTTCGATTTAATGTCAACCAAATGTTGTTTTGATTTCACGTTATCGATACAGTATTCCCAGTTTTTCTGATTTGGATATTGAGTTTCGATTGGAACAAGCGAAAGGGCTTTATTGCCTTTGTTACCCGGACAAACGTCCACGCAATTGTTACAACCCATACAATCCAGCACGTCAACCTGAATACGGAAAGCAGTATCGGCAAATTGTTTACCGTTGGTTTTCAACATATCAAATTGTGGAGCTTTAGCCTGCTCGTCCAAATCGAGAATAAACGGACGGATTGCAGCGTGAGGACAAACGTATGCACATTGGTTACACTGAATACAGTTGGAAGAATTCCAAACCGGAACAAAGGCAGCCACACCACGTTTTTCGTATTTCGAAGTTCCCTGATCCCAGGTTCCGTCTTCACGACCTTTAAAAGCCGATACCGGCAGACTGTCGCCATCCTGAGCATTCACTGCACGAACCACATCTTTGATAAATGCAGGAACGATTTCAGTGCTTACTTCAGTTCCGTCAACCAAATCAGCCCATTCTGCCGGGATTTCTACTTTTGTATAGTCACCACCGCGATCAACAGCTGCATAGTTTTTGTTTACAATAGCTTCCCCTTTATTACCATAGGATTTGTTAATAGCATATTTCAATTTCTCAACAGCCAGTTCGTAAGGAACTACGTTGGTAATTTTGAAGAATGCTGATTGAAGAATGGTATTGGTGCGGTTACCCAGACCAATTCCTTCTGCAATGTTGGTAGCATCAATAATATACAGGCTGATATTGTTGGCAGCAAGGTATTTTTTTACTTTTACCGGAAGATTTTTCAATACTTCTTCTTTATTCCAAATCGTATTCAGCAGGAATGTTCCGTTTTTCTTCAAGCCTTTGGTTACGTCGTACAGGTTCAGATAAGCCTGAAC
>JBAWXD010000259.1:0-4766 GCA_037144275.1 Paludibacter sp.
TGTTGGATTTGTGTTTAAACAACTAGTGTCAGCAAAAAAACAGTGAGTTTTCTTGCTGACACTACTTACAATATCAAAACAGTTTACAAATATCGAAACACGTGCTAACTGTTTCGAGTTAATAAAAATGATTCTTTACAACTCAGAACTATTGTAATTATTGCTGTTTATCTTCGCAAAATTTTGTTGGAGTTAGACCTGTTATTTTTTTGAAAATCTTGGAAAAGTATTGTTGATTGTTGAACCCAGTCTCAGAAGCAATATCTGCTATTGATAGATCCGTATTTAAAAGCATTCGGACAGCTGTATCTATACGACATTTATTGATATACTCGTTTATTCCCATTCCGATAATTGGGTTCAGTTTGTCATAGCAGTTAGAACGGCTCATATTTAGGTTTTCTGCAATAAAGATAACGTTCAATTTTGGATTACTAAGGTTCTCAGAAATTATTTTATTTAATTTGGTAATAATAAATTCATCATTATTACTTGAAAATTTCTCTTTAATAATTGGTGAAACTCCATATTCTTTATATTTTGACTTTATATACTCACGGTTCTTGAGCAAGTTGCAAATAATAATATACATAGAATCTAAATCGTATGGTTTGGGTAAGTAAGCATCTGCCCCTAATCTATAACCCAACTCTGCACTTTCCGATTCAATCCTTGAAGTATTTAAAATAACTGGTATATAGTTTGTTTCCACATTACCCTTAATCGCTTTAAGCAACTCGAATCCATTTATCTTTGGCATAAAAATATCACTTATAATCAAGTCTGGATGCACTTCGTGCACGATTTGAAGGGCATCTTGACCGTCCATAGCTGTATAAATCTTTTTGAAATGTTCATCGAATGATTTTTTTAAAAATCCAGATAGTTCTAAATCATCTTCAACAATAAGGATAGAATAAATGTGGGTATCAAAACTTTCCGTATTCTCAACAAAATAAGGGACTGTTTCTGTTGAGGAAAGAAGTTCATTCAGAGAGAGTGTTAACTCTGAATTTACATTTACATTGACATTTAATGGCAAATCGAAAAAGAAAGTAGCTCCTGGACCGATATTATTTAATGCCCCTACTTTCCCTTTATGAAGTTCTATCAAAGTTTTAGAATATGACAGTCCTATTCCTGTTCCACCAGTAGAATAATCTCCTTTATAAAAACGAGTAAATAATTTAGTTTCATCTACTCCACCAAGACCAATGCCTTGATCAGAAATGGATATTCTTACGTCTTCGCCAATTATTTGAGAACTTATTGTGACCTGGGTATTTTCGTGGCCGAACTTAAGAGCATTCATTAAGAAATTGGAGAAGACAATTTCGCATTTTACTTTGTCGAAACAGACATTATCAATAGCTGAATCGAGCTGAAATATTAACTCAATATTTTTAGCCTGAAATTCATTTCTAAAATCACCTGCCACATCCAACAACCAATTGTTTAGAGGTTGAGACGTAATCGTAAGCATGCTCTCGCCAGATTCCATTCTTTGTACATCAAGAACCATATTAATCATATTCTTTATCTGTTTGACATGTTTATAGATAGAAGTAATCTGCTCTTTTACCGAGTTTGATACCTCATTTTTATCAAGTATTCTTTTCAGCGGTGCATAAATAAGAAGAAGGGGCGTACGAAGTTCATGACTCAGATTGATTAGGAATCTGACTTTCTCTTCAAACACTTTTTGTTTATGTTCTTTCATTTCCCATTTTAGTTTGTTTTCTTTCCTACGTATCAGGTTTTTGTAGGTAATAAGTGTTGCTGTTACAATAATTATGAGCAACAGAAGAATAAACCATTTTGATTTCCACCAGGGAGGATTGACAACTATTGTGAGAATATTTATGGGTTGTGACCATCCACCTTCTCTATTGTTACATGAAACTAAAATCTTATATTCACCTTGCGGTAACGAATACAAAGTCAGGGCATTATCGTAAGATTCGATATCATTGATATTCAGACCAGAGATCTTAAACCTGTAAAGTTTTTGGCTAAAAAATAAATCCTGCTCTCTGACAAGGCTTTTGATAACTATGGAAGAGTGGTTCCAGGGGATTGAAATTGTTTCGCCTGTACGAATATTCGAAACCAGCATTCCATTCAGCAAAACTTCCATTAAACTTATTTTAGGCGAGTTATTTGCCTTAAAAAAAATAGAATTGTCTATTTTTGAAAGTCCTCCAACACCCCCCATATAAGCATCTCCAGATGAAGCTATAAATGAAGAATACGGGATAAACTCATTTGGCGTAACGCCATCTTCTTCGCCTAATAAGATGAATTTCTTTTTATCGATATTATAAACAAAAAGCAACCCTTTTGCACCAATCCACAGCATACCCTGAAACAAACAGATGGAGGTTGCCTCTTGAAATAGTTTGTTTTGAATGACAGAATGTTTATTCTTACGTAGTTCATAACATTCAAGACCTTTGGCTGTTGCCATCCAGAATCGGAATTCCTTATCAACACATACATTATTTATATGATTTCCCGAATCGCAATTGAAAACGGAGTGCAGAGTAAGAGTAGAATGATTAAACTCAAAAATATTATTCGGCCCCGCAAGATAAGTTCCTTTATCATTGGTTGAAATAAGATTGAGAGCGTTTATTGGAGTAATATTACCATTCTCATTATCAATGGGTACAAGTTTAAAAGAACGATCTTTCACGTTATATATATAAAACTTGTCTGCTGAAATCAAAAATTGATTAGTTGAAAATTGGTAAGCATTGATAGCCAATCCAAGATTGTTGATTTCATTGCTGTTACTGTTATTAACAATTTCAAGAGGGGTTGTCTTATAACTCTTTTTATTAAAAATATAAAGGCCTTTCCCGTAAAGTGAGATAAGCAGTTCATTAGCACTATATCCGGTAATAGTAACAATCTTTTCACCATAGGTTGGCAAAATATGTTTGAACGTTTCAGTGCCGGGTGTTAATTGATTTAAACCTCCTCCATCCGTTCCAATCCAAATACTATGATCCTTGTCTTCGTAAAGGGCCAAAACGGTCTTTTCACTCAAACCATACGAACTACCCAAATTTGCATTTGAATACGTTTTGATATAAGCTTTTTTAATTCCTATAAGTCCTCCACGAATACTTCCTGCCCAAATATTATGATTCCGATCGTAAAAAACACACAAAATGGAATTTACAGGGAGAGAGTTTGGTGTTTTCGGAGAACGTTTAAGTACTGTAAATGCACTATTGTTTAGATCCAAAATAGTAATACCTCCACCATCAGTAGCTAACCAAAGTTTATTCTCAATTTCCTTGATATCAAGAATAATGTTGCTGGAAAGAGTGGAATTCAACGAAGAATACTGATTTAACAATTTCCCATCAGGTGCATAACAAAAAATCCCTTTTCCGTAAGGAGATATCCAAAGATTATGATGTGAATCAATACAAGCTGTCTGAATATACTTTTCGTTACAATATTTAAAAGGCGAGAGAGTATTTGTTGTTAAATCATATACCCACGTTCCATTCCAGCGGGTAGTTAGTACAAATACATTTTTTTTCCATGTAATAATATTTGTAATGTAGCCGGCAAATGATTCGTTCTTGCATTTAACTTGGGTGAATTTCAATTCATTAATACTACCTGTTTTGTAAAAATACTTATATAATCTTGAACCACCAAAAATAACTCCATCAGATACTTTAAGAAATGAGCATACTTCTAAAGGCTTATCTTCGAAAAAAACACAAGTAAAATTATCTGTATTTCGGTTGTACTTAACCAATCCACCGTCAGTAGAAACCCAAAGATTCAGTAACGAATCCTCTGCTATGAAATTGATTGAATTATTTGGCAAGGAGTACTTGTTATTTTCATCATAAAAGTATTGTTTAATATTTTTCTTATCAAAACGATTCAGTCCTATTTTTGTCCCTATCCATATGTAACCTTTGTGATCATCCTGAATGCATTTGACGAATGAATTCGACAGTCCATCATTAAGAGAAATCTGCTTAGCCAAAAAATAAGGAGAAGCCTGTAAGTAGATACAAAACACCAATGTGAATAAAAAAGTAACAATCTTCATACACAGCAATTTAATTGTTCATATTAAAAAAAAACATCAGAGTGTACACTACAAGCTTACAACATTCTCAACTGGAATAATCATATTATTTTATATGTTGAAAATATCTTGATTTTTTGAAGACAGAACATAGTATTGAAAGAAGAGTGACTATCTTTGAACACGAAAGAAACAAGAAAATACTCCCTTGATATGCACCAAGTACTTTACAAAGATACTTAAAGAATTGAAATATTACCACAGCTGATGCAACAAAAAGAAGATTCAGAAAAAAATACAGTATTCGATAATAATAAAGAAAGAGTGTAATTATTGGAGAGAACTAGGGTTATGTTAGGATTATTTTGGCGGTAAATATAATCTATTGTTCATTAAAAAAGATAATTAGTCAAAAAAATCAATAAACAAGTGCATTTAGGATGAATTCATAAAAATTATGGACGTTTTTACCTCATAAAAAAAAACGTTTTATCTTCCTTTGCACAGAAGACACAAAAGTGTTGGTATACATAAAATGTTTATTAAAAAAAAACAAAAACATGAAAGCAAAAACTTTACTTTTTTCTTTAGCGATTTGTTTCGCAACAGTCATGAATGCTCAGACAGACATGACACCGTCAAACTGGAATTTCGCCAATAAAGCTTTAGGTCCGGCAGGTTCAATCTTCATTCAGGGTGCATC
>JBAWXD010000260.1:0-4728 GCA_037144275.1 Paludibacter sp.
TGGCAATTGACTTAAAGTCCGATTTATCACCAACCGGATTAAAATTCATAGCATATAAATCGCTTTCCTTTACTTCGCAATTATTGGCCCGGAAATATTCAATTGCCATGTTTTTCAAACTTATGCAAAATGATGCCTGCTCGGGATGTGCGCTGACTATCAGTACTTTTTTTGATTCCATTTTGATTCTTTTTTAACTGTCAACTAATTTAATTGCTTCATTTACTGTAAATACAGGTTTTTGGCATACCTTATTCCGGCAAACATAAATAGCAGTTCGTCCATCAATATATTTTCCTTCCAATAACGCTGATTTTGCTCTTTTTGTTCCTCCGGATAAAATGACGTTAGGTAAATAGTGCTTTTGAAGTTCTCTGCGAAGTTCCATGCAATCTTCACCCACTATGGCTACTTCAGCCGGTTCTACGGCTAACCAGGCCATTAAAATGTCCCAGTTGGCATAATAAGCACCCGACTTTATTGCTGTTTCCTTTACATTGCTAAGCAGTTTCTTTGATATCCCTATAAAATCCTCGCGCTGGAAATAATGTCCCAGCAAAAACAGATTTTTAGCCATTTCGGAGTTCGAAGCAGGAATGACATTGTCGGACAGTTCCATCTTGCGGGCAATCAGAGCAACATCGGTGTTAGAAGTATAAAAGAACATCCCACTTTCGGTATCGTAAAAATGATCGATGCTGTAAAGGCACAAGCGATAGGCTTCGTTCAACCATTTCTCATCAAATGTAGCCTGATATAACATGATAAAGGCGTTTATCATAAAAGCATAATCGTCCAGAAAAGCATTGATAGTTGCTTTCCCATTTTTGAAATTACGGTACAATCCACCGTCAGTTTGTTTCAGATTATTTAAAAGAAAGTGTGCATTTTCAAATGCTATATCCAAATAATGAGCATTGTCAAATATCTGATATGCTTCAATATAGCCTTGTAACATCAAAGCATTCCACGAAGTTAGTATTTTGTCATCAAGTCCAGGGCGAATGCGTTTGGAACGTTCAGCCAATAATACTTTCTTTGACCTTAAAATAATCGCATTTAATTCCTCTTCAGCGATTGAATACTTCCTGAGAATATCCTCAGTAGCAATTGTTTTGTGCAGTATATTCAGTCCAGCTTCCCAGTTTCCGGTTTCGCTGACTGAATAATAATCAGATATCAGAACTGCGTTTTTGCCCAATAACTTATTGATTTCATTGTATTCCCAGCAATAAAATTTTCCTTCTACACCTTCACTGTCGGCATCTAAGGATGCGTAAAAGCCATTATCGGGTGAAGTTAGCTCACGTTCAACAAATTCAAGTGTTTCTGTCACAACTTGTTTGTAAATCGGATTATTTGTCTGTCGGTAAGCTGTTGCATACAATCGAACTAACTGTCCGTTGTCGTAAAGCATTTTCTCAAAGTGGGGAACTTTCCATTTGGCATCAACCGAGTAACGTGCAAAACCACCTCCAATTTGATCGAAAATGCCGCCTTCAGCCATTTTATCTAATGTGAGTGTAACAGCTCGCAACGCATCTTTATTGCCTGTTAGTGCATGATAATGCATGAGAAACTGATAACCTGCCGGCATGGGAAACTTAGGAGCACGTTTATGACCACCCAACTTATAATCAATATCATTTTTCCAGTTGTTGAAGAGTGTGTGAAGGTCATTAAGTGTAAAGTCGGCATTCTCAATATTGCTGTATATTTTTTCACTGGTTTCAATTCCATTTGTGAGCGATTGAGCCTGCTGTTCAGTCTTTTCAGGGTTTGTAGCTACAAAGTTTAAAACCTGCGAAAGCATATCCAGCCATTTTGCATTGGGAAAATAAGTTCCGCCATAAACAGGACGACCATCTGGCAGGGCAATACAGTTCAATGGCCAGCCACCCAGGCCAGTAATCAGTTGAACCGCATTCATATACACCTGATCTATATCCGGACGTTCTTCTCGGTCGACTTTGATACACACAAAATTCTCATTCATAAATCCGGCAACTATTTCGTCTTCGAAACTTTCGTGCGCCATCACATGACACCAATGACATGCAGCATAACCAATGCTTACAATGATTAGTTTATTCTCATTGTGGGCTTTTTCAAGGGCTTTGTTCCCCCAAGGATACCAGTTAACCGGATTGTGAGCATGTTGCAGCAAATACGGACTGCTTTCAAAAACAAGGGAATTTGTAAATTTATATTGGGAGGAATCCATTTTAGCTATTTTATGTTTTTTCTAAAACGGACTTAAAGGGTAAAAGGTTCTGGAAGGAGCGGAGTGAAGTAAAAAAAATCAACTGCTTTTATGCAATCGGCTGTTATGACTCCATTGAAAACCTTTTTTATCAGTAGTTTATCAATCAAAACAGCCGCTTGCTTTGCTGCAAACGGCTGTACCTTTTATAAACTATAAACTTTCAACTGTATTAGTACTCATCCCAGCTCTTAATTTTGATATCTTCGACACTCATACTGCAGAATGCTGTAATAAACGCTGAAGCTAATCGGGCATTTGTAAGTAGTGGAATATTGAAATCGATAGCACCACGACGAATGATATAGTCGTTTTTCAACTCACGCTCGGTGGTGTTTTTTGGTATATTTATTACCAGATCGAATTGTTTGTTCGACAACATAGTTTTCACATTCAAATCACCATCTTCGTCCGGCCAACTAACTGCTTTGGCAGTAACGCCGTTTTCCTCCAGGAAACGTTGTGTCCCACGCGTGGCAAAGAGTTCATAGCCTTTCTTTTGAAGCAATGCACAAGCCTCCGACAATTCTACTTTCGATTTTGGTTCGCCCGAGGAAATCAGAATACGTTTCTTTGGTATGCGGAAACCAACAGAAAGGAGTGATTTAAGAATTGCTTCTGAGAAATCGTCTCCAATACAACCGACTTCACCGGTAGAAGCCATGTCCACACCCAAGACCGGGTCGGCCTGTTGTAAGCGGTGAAATGAGAACTGTGAAGCTTTGATACCAACATAATCGAGGTCGAAAGCCGATTTCTCTGGTTTCTCAACCGGCAGACCAAGCATCACTTTGGTAGCTAATTCGATAAAGTTCAGCTTTAATACTTTCGATACGAATGGGAACGAGCGCGACGAACGCAGGTTACACTCAATTACTTTTATATAGTTGTCTTTTGCAAGGAACTGAATGTTAAACGGTCCGGATATATTCAATGATTTGGCAATTTCGCTAGCAATCTTCTTGATCCGGCGAATGGTTTCAACATAAATCTTTTGCGGAGGAAACTGTGTAGTGGCATCACCCGAATGAACCCCGGCAAATTCTACGTGTTCCGAAATTGCATATACCAACACTTCGCCATTTTTAGCTACAGCATCTATTTCGATTTCTTTACAACGTTCCAGAAATTCTGAAATGACTACCGGGTGTCTTTTTGATACATCGGTTGCCAATTTCAAAAAGTTTTCGAGTTGTGATTTATCGTGGCAAACATTCATTGCTGCACCAGAGAGAACGTAGGAAGGTCTTACCAATACTGGAAAGCCAATTCCTTCAACAAATTCATTCACATCTTCGAATGTAGTCAATTCTTTCCATCGAGGTTGGTCAATTTTCAATACATCAAGCATTGAAGAGAACTTATGACGGTCTTCAGCCCGGTCGATATCAACGGCTTGTGTTCCAAGTATCGTTACATTTTCTCCGGAGAGTTTCAACGCTAAGTTATTCGGGATTTGTCCACCTGTTGAAACAATCGTTCCCATCGGGTTTTCCATCTCAATAATGTCCATTACTCGCTCGAAACTTAGCTCATCGAAATACAATCGGTCACACATATCGTAGTCAGTCGAAACTGTTTCCGGATTGTAATTGATCATAACCGAGCGAAAACCTTCTTTCCGAATGGTCATCAATGCATTTACTCCACACCAGTCAAACTCTACTGACGAACCGATACGGTAAGCTCCAGAACCTAAAACCACTACAGATCGATGATCGCCAAGGTATTTCATATCACTTGCAGTTCCACCATAAGTCAGGTAAAGATAGTTTGTTTGAGCCGGATATTCCGCTGCTAGTGTGTCAATTTGCTTAACCACAGGTACAATTCCAAGTTTTTTACGGTGATTCCGGGTCAGTTTTATTTTTTCGTCAATTTCATCATTACTGCATTTGGTGACCAATCGGGTAATCTGGAAATCAGAAAAACCGGTTAGTTTTGCTTCAGTCAATAATTCATTTGGTAATGTTTCCAGCGAATTGAACGTATGAAGTTTGTGCTCCAAAGCTACAATTCGTTCTAATTTGTAAAGGAACCAACGGTCAATTTTGGTTAGCTCATGCAATCGATCAACCGAATAGCCGCTATGAAGAGCCTGAGCAAGGTAGAAAACGCGTTTGTCGGTGGGCTGGGAGAGGGCTGTATCCACATCGTCGGCAAACAAATCTTTATTGGCAACAAATCCGTGCATTCCCAATCCAATCATTCGGAGTCCTTTCTGGAACGCTTCTTCGAAATTACGTCCGATGGACATGATTTCGCCTACCGACTTCATACTTGAACCCAATTGGCGACTTACACCCTGGAATTTTCCCAAATCCCAGCGTGGGATTTTACAAACGATATAGTCGAGAGCAGGTTCGAAAAAAGCCGAAGTATCTTTCGTCACAGAGTTTTTCAATTCCGGAAGTCCATAACCCAAACCAAGTTTCGCTGCAACAAAAGCCAGTGGATAACCGGTT
>JBAWXD010000261.1:0-4725 GCA_037144275.1 Paludibacter sp.
GAGTATTTATTCTGAAGATACACACGGTGCAATGGTGCTTTCGACCATGACTGGAAATATGCCCGGACAATATCTGGGGACAGCACCGGATGCATCTTACTGGTTGATTCGAACCGAATATAGTCCTACAGAATATAAAGTGGAAACCGATTTTTGGTGCTCAGGCATTGAATATGCCGATAGCGTGGGAGCCGATATTGCTACTTCGTCGTTGGGTTATTATACCTTCGATGATCCTGGTATGAGTTTTAGCTATGCCGATATGAACGGCAAAGTCTCACGTGCAAGCCGTGCAGCTACCATTGCCAGTAAAAAAGGGATGGTGGTATTAGTCGCTGCCGGAAATGAAGGTCAAAATGCCTGGAAATACATTGGATCACCGGCAGATGCTGATGGAATCATTTCAGTTGGTGCAGTAACGTCAGCAGGAGTTCCAAGTTCATTTACCTCATTCGGACCAAGTTACGATGGACGTGTGAAACCGGAAATCTGTGCTACCGGAACTGCTTCTGCTTTGGTTAATACAAGTGGAACTCCAGCATATGGTAACGGAACTTCTTTTGCTACGCCAATAATGGCTGGTATGATGGCTTGTTTGCTTCAAAAGTACAAAACTCAAACTCAAAATCCAAGTGTTTGGAGTTTGTTGCAATCTGTATTCAAAACCGGAAGTATATACAGTAATCCTACGGCTCAAATGGGTTATGGAATTCCTGATTTTAAGGTTGCAGAACAAAATCTGACTACTTTTGATTCGGTTCAGCAATTGCAGAAATTTAGTTTTATTTTAACTGAAAATACTGTTTTTAAATCATTAATAATTCGATTTGTGGCCTGGAATACACCTATTCAGGCTTCTGTTCGCATTTATTCAGTTAGCGGAAAACAAATCTTCAACCAGGTAATTACCGATTCCTACACAATAATTAAAACATCCAATTTCCCGACTGGAATTTATGCGGTTTGTGTGACTGAAAATGGAAAAACTGAAACCAGAAAAATTGTGATTAGTTTATAGTCGGTAGTCGGTAGTTATTTTTTTAAAAACTCAAACTCTTCAAACTCTTCAAACCAATTAAATGAACTCCCTCTCACTTTCCGAACTTACTACCCAGATACAGGAAACCATCCGGTCGAATTTCGATTCATCAGTCTGGATTCGTGCCGAAATTAGTGAATTACGCGAAAATCCGGGTGGTCATTGTTATATGGAGCTGATTGAAAAGGATAAAGATTCAGATACACTTTTGGCCAAAACGAAAGCAACCATTTGGGCTTCGACTTATCGCATGTTGAAACCCTATTTTGAAAGCAGTACCGGACAATCATTTCGTTCGGGATTGAATGTATTGGTGGCAGTTTCGGTTGAATTTCATGGTTTGTATGGTTTTAGTCTGAATATCCGCGACATTGACCCAACATTTACTATAGGCGAAATGGCAGCACGACGCTTGCAGATAATTCGCCAGTTGGAAGCAGATGGTATTGTGGAAATGAACAAGCAACTTGATTTTCCAGTTATTCCACAACGTCTGGCTATCATATCATCTTCTACAGCTGCCGGTTACGGTGATTTCTGCGACCAACTTGCCAATGATACTTCCCAATTTGCTTTTCATAAAAAACTTTTTCCGGCCATTATGCAGGGCGATCAGGCGGAGAAATCAATTATTGCGGCATTAGAGAAAATATATTCAACCATCGATTTATTTGATGTGGTGGTAATAATACGTGGTGGTGGTGCTACAACTGATTTAGCCTGTTTCGATTCGTACGAACTGGCACTGAATTGCGCCCAGTTTCCCTTGCCCATAATTTCCGGAATCGGTCATCAGCGAGATATTTCCATTTTGGATATGGTGGCTCATACCAGCGTGAAAACGCCAACTGCTGCTGCTGAATTTCTAATTTCAACAATGCAGGAAGCCGAAAATCGGATTGTGAATTTAGCTGCTGATATCCAGGATATTATTCAAACTAAAATTGAAACTGAAGTTCGTTTATTTGACCAAACAAAATTACGGATTCGACAGATTTTGCAAAGTTGGGTTGTTCAGAAAAGCTATGTCCTTGAACATCAGAAAAGTCGGTTGAAATCTACGGTTCGATTGCAATTATTAATGCAAACTAACCGGCTTGCCCTGCTTGAAAAGAACATTGAAACTTATTCTCCTGTTTTTTTACTAAAGCATGGTTATACCATTACAACCCTTAACGGTAAAAGAATTACTTCGAGCAAACAGGTGAAAATGGGCGATAAAATTCGCACTTTTGTAGCGGATGGGGAATTTGGAAGTGAAGTAAACTATCCCTTTAGGGTTTAGTGCTTAATTTATCAAAGTCTTTCCAAAAATTCGGATACGATTTACTTACCACTTCAGGTTCTTCTATAGTAATTGGCATTTTAAGAGTTGCCGGAGCAAATGCCATAGCCATACGATGGTCTTCGTAAGTGGCAATGCTGATTTTTTCAGCTAATTCGCAATGCTCACCAGCCCATGCCAGTTCTCCTTCTGCAGGTTCAAATAGTACGTAGCCTAATTTGGCCAATTCGTTTATTAATGCAGCAATACGGTTGGTTTCTTTAATTTTCAGACTTTGTACTCCATTGAAATTAAATGGAATACTTTTCAGACAACAAGTAACTGCAAAAGTCTGCGCCAAATCGGGTTGATCCACAAAATCATATTCAAATTTCGAAACGTAATTGTCGGAAGATGTGAGTAAAACTCCTTCGGATTGATAATCTGTATCTACACCAAGTTGCTCAAAAAGTTCGGCCACTTTGCTGTCGCCCTGAGAACTATTAGCATTCAACCCTTGCAAAAATAGTTGACCTTTGCCTGCAATTGAAAGAATTTCATACCAATACGAAGCTGCCGACCAGTCTGATTCTACCTTGTATTGAACCGCTTTGTAAAGTTGAGGTCGAACGTCAATCTCATTATTTTTAAAAGTTACATCCACTCCATATTCTTTCATCATACTCATAGTCATGTGGATATACGGAGTTGAAATCACATTTCCTTCTAACTTGATTTTCAGGCCGTTCTGCATATACGGTGCAATCATCATTAATGCTGAAATATACTGACTGCTAACACCGCCATTCAGACTAATTTCGCCACCCATCAATGCACTTCCAAATATCCGAAGTGGCGGAAAACCTTCTTTTCCCACATATTCAATCCGTGCCCCAAGGCTTGTTAACGCATCGACCAGCAGTTTAATCGGACGGTTTTTCATCCGTTCGCTACCCGTAATTACCCATTCACCCACCGTTTTTGAAAGAAAAGCCGTCAGAAAACGCATGGCTGTTCCGGCTGCACCAATATCAAAAGTGCAGTCGTTTGAATCTAAAGCTTTTACCGTTACTCGTGTATCGTCGCAATCCGACAGATTTTGAATGTCAAACGGACTATAAGCCAGTGCATTCAGAATCAGCGCCCGGTTGCTGATACTTTTAGATGCTGGAAGATTAATCAGGAGATTAATTTCGGTTGGTTGAATATTTAGAGATTTGGTTGTCATCTTTGATTTCTAAACATGTGAATAGGGAAAAACAATGCAAAAGTACATCTTTTTTTACAGTTAAGAATAACTAACAATACTTTTAAAACAGTTTGACGCTCAAAAAAAGTATATCTTTGTACTGAAATTAAAGCTTTTGATGATATGAAGAAAAACCTTCTTTTTATTGTAATGATGATTTGTTCTTTTGGCTTATCAACTGCACAATCGCTTGAAGAAGTCCTTCCAGGACAAGTTGGACTTGATACTGCTAAACTGAAAACTGCTGACAGTATTATTCAGGCTTCCATAAACATAAAACAAATACCCGGTGCTGTGTTGGCTGTGGTACGTCATGGAAAAATGGCTTACCTGAAAGCGTATGGCAATAAGCAGATTTACCCAACGGTTGTGCCAATGGATGTGAATACGGTTTTTGATATGGCGTCCTGTACCAAAGCTATGGCTACCGCTATTTCGGCAATGATATTGTACGAACGGGATTCAATTCGGTTGCAGGACGATGTAAATATGTATATTCCGGGCTTTGTGTATATGATTCATTCCAACCGGAAAGCGAATATCCGAATAGTTAATTTATTGACTCATACTTCAGGCTTGCCATCCTATGCCCCCGAAACTACCATAAAAAAACGGTACGGGACTTCAAATCCAACAGGATTTATGAAGTATATCGATTCGTGTAAGCGGGATTTCGAACCCGGAAAAGGTATGGAATACAGTTGTTTAAACTTTATAACATTACAACATATCATTGAAAAAGTTAGTGGAAAGAGTCTGAGAGATTTTGCCAAAGAAAATATCTTCGATGTACTTGGCATGAATCATACCGATTTTAATCCAAAAGCTGAATTGATGGCAAGTTGTGCTCCAACTTCGATGCTGAAAAACGGGAATGTATTGCGTGGAATAGTTCACGACCCGCTTGCACGCCAGTTTAATTGCGGAATTTCGGGAAATGCGGGATTGTTTTCGAATGCGAATGATATTGGCATTTTGGTAGCTGCTTTACAAAACGGAGGAGAATGGAATGGTCGTCGAATTTTACATCCAATGACTGTGAAGGAAATGCGCACCGTACCCGATTCACTTAAAACTTTTGGTCGCACACTCGGTTGGGATATGTCATCTCATTATTCCAGTTGCAAAGGTGATTCATTAAGTGCAAATACCTATTGCCATACCGGTTATACC
>JBAWXD010000262.1:0-4723 GCA_037144275.1 Paludibacter sp.
TAATTGATACTGTTTTGATAATAATAGTTGTAAAATTCAAAACAGATACATATAATCTTTTAGTTTTTATAGTTGGAATTATAACATCGGTAATTCCAAACGTTTTAGGGTTTATTTTGACTGGTTATGCTGTTATTATTAGTGTTACTGAAACAAAGTATTTAAAAATAATGGTCAAGCGGATACAAGGAGAAAAAATAACATTATATCAAACGGTAAATTCAACTTTTGCGTTTGTATTACTTTCATTATGTATAACATTAATACTGGGCATAATAATAAATATAGTCGTAAATGCAAAACTTGTAGTTATTGATTTATTTGCTAACTGTTTCTGTAGAATAAATATTATGTGTCTTTTTGTGCTGATTTTTTTATTGTTATATTCTCTGTTTGCAATTTTAGATGTTGTAGTCAATATATTTAATTTTGGTCAATTCATTAACGAAATTGAAGAAAATACATAATCATATTATTCCTCTGGAGTGCTGAAATGAATATTATATGAGTAACAGGTGGTACTTGTTGTTTTATTTTATCATAACTGTATTTATTATCAGTATCTGACTCCGTCGATTTTCAATTCTGTGCAAGCCAAACGGCACAACTTATCCTGATTTATCGGGTGCTTAGTGTATACTTATTCGTTGAATTAAATCAAATAAACAATTTAAAAACAAATTATTATGAAAACAAAAATCTTTTTTACAGCACTTTGCCTGATGGCAATTATTTTTGAAAGTAATGCACAATTAAAAGTTTCCAGTGCAGGATATGTAGGAGTACAAGTAGGTACAGCGACTCCCTTATCATCATTTGCTGTAGGAGACGTTGGTGCAACTGATACTAAAGTTTCAATGGTTGGTACAAATTCAAATACTGCATTAAAAGTTCAACGATTAGGAAGCTCAACTAATATCAATTATGGTATAAATGTTTCAACGGCGTCAAATGGAGGTAGCCCTTGTTATAATTTTGGGTTGAAATCGTCAAGTTATTCATCAAGTACCTTACCGAATGCAAGAACGTATGGTGTTTTTGGTTTAGCAGGTGGTGGATTATATGGAAATTATGGGTTGTTCGGGCAATTAGCAAGTGGATATTATGGTGCAGCAGTAGTAGGATTAGTTTCTAATACTATATCTGATTATACGGATGTATATCTAACAGAACAATTTGCTGGATATTTTGTAGGAAATGTAAAATCTACTAACACTATGTATGCCACAAATTTCATTCAGAACTCTGATAAACGCTACAAGAAAAATATTGTGGATATTGATAGCAAAAAATCAATGGATAATATAATGCTATTAAACCCTGTTGAATATAATTTCAATCAACGCTATTTGAAATCGCACAAAGACTCTACGGAAATTCAACTACCCGTATTTGATGAAAAATCGCAATTATTCATTAAAAAACATTTTGGTCTGATAGCGCAAGATCTTCAAAAAATTTATCCTGACTTAGTGTACGAAGATGCTGACGGCTATTTAAGTGTTGAATATACCGGACTGATTCCGGTATTGATTCAATCTATAAAAGAACTAAAAGCTGAAATTGACGCCATTAAAACAACTAATGGGAATTCTACACCCAAAAAAGTAGGAGCAGTTCAAACAGGACTGGATGAAACCGATGCCCTAACTTACCCAGTATTAGATCAAAATACTCCAAACCCCTTTAATCAATCTACTACCATAGGATATTATTTACCAGCTACCACTGGCACGGCTTCTATTTATGTGTACGATATGAATGGCGTTCAACTAAAAAGCTATAGTATTTCAGAACGTGGCAAGAAAAATATTATCATAAATGGCTCAGAATTTAATGCAGGGATGTATCTTTATGCTTTGATAGCCGATGGCAAAGTCATCGACACAAAACGAATGATATTAACTAAGTAATTTGGCCTTATGAAAACAAATCGTTGGAAAGCTTTTCAATATCTCTTTGTATTGATTTTATCTTCCTGTACTTCGTGTAACGAACCCGACCCTACGGTTTTACCTGCGGAAACACAAAGTGGAAAAAATACATTTGGGTGTTATGTAAATAATAAACTCTTTGTAGGTGGTTTTGCCAATCTTATGTCTCCATACCCATTCGATGCTTGGTATTCCAAATCTTCAAACAATGTGACGATATTAGTTGATGGTGTAATAAATAATGATTTCAAGAGAGGCAGTTGTAGTATTTATTTAAGTGCAACATTCCTAAAAACTGATAGCACTATACAAGTTGAGAAAGCTTATTGTTATAATATAAATGATTTATATCCATATTATATTACAAAGAATTCAGGCGAGATATATTTTACTAAATTAGACACAATCAATAAAATTATGAGTGGAAGATTTCAATTTACAGCTAAAAGTGCAGACTGGAATCAAAAAAATGTAGATAATGATTCAATTGTTGTTACTAATGGGCGATTTGATTTAAAACTAACGATAAACAATTAAGAATATGAAACGAAATAATATAATAAAAGTTCTAGTGTTTGGCTTCTTAATTGCTGGACATGGACTAAAGGCACAAAATTTTGCCGATACGATTAACCATATTTTCGAGCATGTGGACAAAAGCAGGATCACTACCGGGTTGTTATCCGATTATGGTGTACAAATGGTGAATATCTCTGGCTTCGATGGTACTCCGGCTGATAGCAATTATGTGAATATCAACACCTGGAAAAAACTTTATGCGGGTATTTATACCTCCAAAATAAACTCCAACATTTATCTGGATTCGCCCGATGATGTGGATGATATGATTAGCAGTGCAACCGATAGTCCCATTCCGCTGGCTATGATGCATTACAGTTACAACAAGTTGAATGATGATGCCATATCGCAGGGCCTTTTACAGGTTCTAAACAACCAGATATACGATGTACAGGGTGCAGCTTCACCTTACTTTACCCGTCAGCTTTTTGCGGTGGCACCCAAGTCACTTGAGTTTAACTCACTAACAGCATCCTTTGTGTTTAACTCCGATTTATGGTACACTAACTCAGGAAAGACCATACAAAAGCTGGAAGTGAATTTTAATAACGAAAGCGGATATATAACAGCCAATTGGGATACTCCGGTGTCGTACACATTCGGTACCGACAGTGTGAAAACCATTTTTTTTAGATTGACTTACACCGACGGTTCGTATTATACCAGCCAAACGAATATAAGTGTAAAAGGTAATTCCATTCAACAAGCTCCTGGATTTTTATCAAGAAGGCAAGATATATCTATTGCAGCAACAAGCGAGCATTCGGGTGGAACTATACAAATTCTATATTCCACAAACAATAACTCAAACCCCAGAAAAATAAGAAAAGCTTTAATTGTTGCAGAAGGATATGACCCAAGCAATATTATCTCAAATTTAGCCAATAATAATATTGAGACTTTCACGAATCTAAACTACGTTGATTATAAAGGAAATGAACATGGTAAATTCGGAACAATAAATATTAATTATGTACAAAATTCCAATTTATTAGATCAGCTTAATTCAAATGATTACGACATAGTCTATTTAGATTACAACAATGGGGTGGATGATATAAAACGGAATGCCAAATTGCTGGAAGCAGCAATTGACTGGGTAAATCAGCACAAAGAAAAAAATGATATAAACATAGTAATGGGTATTAGTATGGGAGGATTGGTGGCACGCTATGCCCTACGCGATATGGAACTAAACAACAGGGAACACAATACAATAAAGTTCATCAGTGTAGACAGTCCGCATAAAGGTGCCAATGTACCTATAGGAGCTCAGGCATTTGTCCGTCAGGCTCAACCGTTAGTTCTGCTAACTACTCTTGTAGAAATGACAATAGGAAAAAGATTAATAGACGATATAGGTTTTGAAGCCATTATGTTGTTAAACAGCCCGGCCACCAAACAACTTCTGACTTATTACGTTTCACCTGATTTTAATTACGATAATACGGTTCATAACAGTTTCTATACCGAAATGGAAAGTATGGGATTTCCACAAAAATGCCAAAATATGGCTGTAACCGATGGGACCGGAAATGGCGTAAAAAACTTTAACCCTTGGTCAAATATCCTGAATTACACATATTCTGCACAGCTTAGCTATTGGCAAAATTTGCTTGTTGGTATGAGTCTAGACGGCGGTGCAATAAATCTACTAAATCTAATTTCCTGGAAAGGAGAACTTATATTCAATTTACAATTAAATGGATTGCCAGACAAGCAAGTTAAATCGGTGTACAACACAAGTATAAAAATTAAGAAAAAGATATTGGGGTTCATATCGGTAGAGGAAAATATATTGCTTGCTAATTTAAATAGCACAGCAGATATGGTAGCCTTAGATGGTGCACCCGGAGGTACATACGACATTAATGAATTTGGCTCACAAATACCGGATGAGTTAAAGCAATATGTCAATCAAACCAAATTCTGTTTTATACCCACAACGAGTGCATTATGTTTAAGTAACTGGAAAGATATGTTGAATAATGACCTGACAACAACTAATTTATATGCAAATGGTACATGTCCGTTTGAGTATTATTTTACTCAAACCGACAATAGATATCATACCCGCTTTAATGAAGCAGCACCTTTTCTTTATGATCATATATATACCAATTATTCTACTGACATTTATACTCAAAATTCAGTATTGAACACCAGCAGGTATATTGGTGGTAATAACATCTATGTTGGTAATCATGTGG
>JBAWXD010000263.1:0-4719 GCA_037144275.1 Paludibacter sp.
TTTTAATATGTTTGCTCTATATTGGTTCGGGAAATTATTTCTTTTATTTTTTTCCGAAAAGCAATTAGTTGGGCTTTATGTTTTAGGTGGACTGCTTGCAGCTTTCATTTATATAGCAGCTTTTAATTTATTTCCGTTTTATTCCCTTTTACTTCATCAAAGCTTATTGTTAGGGGCTTCTGGTTCTATCATGGCTATTATCCTGGCGATAGCATACCGCTCTCCAAATATGGAATTGCAACTTATTTTTTTAGGGAGTGTGAAGCTTAAATACATTGCTATTTTCTATGTTTTAACCAGTTTTTTTGGTATTACATCTAACAATGGCGGTGGTCAGTTAGCCCATTTGGGTGGTGCTTTGGCAGGTTATTTATTTGTTGTATCTTTGCGTCAAGGTAAAGATTTGACAAGCGGTTTGAACCTAATTTTGGATAAATTATTTGGTTTGTTTCGCCCGCGTAAGCTGAAAATAAGACATAGCAAAAACAAGTACAAAACAACTATGAGTGACCCTGAATTCAACGCAAATAAAGCTCGTAAAATGGTTGAAATTGATATAATATTGGATAAAATTAAAACTTCTGGTTACGAAAGTTTATCGGCCGAAGAAAAAAAGCGATTATTTGAACAGGGAAACAAGTAATTAATAATTATCAATTAGGACGTCGATTAAATCAATTATTAATTTACAATTATTAATTTGAAATTAATGTTTGGCAAAAAATTAATTAAATGGATACTACTTGTAGCAAATTTTGTTGCAATTTTTTTCTTGTTAATTACTTTAATCGGAACTATTCTTAGTCCTCATATATTACTTGCACCTGCATATTTTCCACTTCTCTTCCCAGTCACCATTATTGCAAACTTTGTTTTCATTTTGTTTTGGATAATGACCCGTAAATGGTTTTTCTTATTATCCTTGAGTCTAATGTTATTATCAGCAACGCAAATTAGTAATACTTTCCCGCTTCATTTTGGAAATTTGCAAACACAAAAAGTAGTAACTCCTATTAAATTGTTGACATATAACACTAAGATGAGTGGAGATTTGGTAAAAGATACACCTCAAAAACGAAATAATGTAATCCGTTACATTATTGATTCAAATGCTGATATTATTTGTTTACAAGAATTTGAAGTAAGCACAAATAAACAATATATCACTCTTGATGATATGATGCGTATTTTTAGCAAATATCCCTATAAACATGTTGAGATTAAAGCCCGAATGCACAGTAGATTACTAGGAATTGCCACTTTCTCAAAATATCCTATTGTTGACAGGCAAAGAATAGCGTTCAATTCACGGTTTAATATTTCTATTTCTACCGATATTAATGTGAACGGTACCATTATTCGATTATTCAATAATCATTTGGAGTCAAACCGGATTACTGAATCTGATAGAGCATATTCTGTTAAATTGAAAGAAAAATTTGATGCAGATAATCTCACAGATATGACATTGGTTTTCTCAAATAAACTAGGGATTGCCTATAAATTAAGGGCTTGTCAGGCCGATACAATAGCCGGGTTAATTGCCAAATCTCCAAATAAAGTGATTGTATGTGGTGATTTTAACGATGTGCCAGGCTCTTATGTTTATACCAAAATGAAGGGAAAACTCAAAGATGCTTTTGCTGAAACCGGTTTAGGATTTGGGTGGACGTTTAAAGAACCATTTTACGGATTCAGAATTGATTATGTTCTGTATGATCAAAATGCATTTACTCCCGTCACTTTTCAAACCGATAAAGTTAATTATTCCGATCATTATCCGGTTTTATGTCAACTGAAAATCAACAAAATATAATTATAAATCAACAATTTTAAACTTATTATTATGAGCGTACCAGCTAATTTAAAGTACACCAAAGAACACGAATGGATTCGTGTTGAAGGAAAAGAAGCATTTGTGGGGATTACAGATTTTGCTCAAAGCGAATTGGGTGAAATTGTTTTCGTTGAAGTTGAAACCATTGGCGAAATACTTTCTGAAGGCGATGTTTTTGGAACAGTTGAAGCTGTTAAAACAGTTTCGGATTTATATCTGCCTGTTGATGCTAAAGTGTTGGAATTCAATCAGGAATTGGAAGATGCCCCCGAATTGGTAAACGACGATCCTTATGGTAAAGGTTGGATGGTGAAAATTGAAATAACTAATGCATCTCAATTGGATTCTCTGCTTTCGGCTACCGATTATGAAGCTTTAATTGGAGCTTAAACCACAATAACCAAATCAAACAATAAAATGAAACCCAAAGTTAGTATAATTATGGGCAGTACCTCCGATTTGCCTGTAATGGAAAAAGCTGCTGCCCTGCTTGATGAATTTGAAATTCCGTTTGAGATGAATGCTTTGTCGGCACATCGTACGCCTCGCGAAGTGGAGCAATTTGCTTCGAATGCTCGTGAAAATGGCATTGAAGTGATTATTGCTGCTGCCGGTATGGCGGCCCATTTGCCCGGTGTAATTGCCTCTATGACTACTATCCCGGTGATTGGAGTGCCTATCAATGCCTCGTTGGATGGTATTGATGCACTGCTTGCTATTGTTCAAATGCCTCCGGGAATTCCGGTTGCAACTGTTGGAATAAATGGTGCTTTGAATGCAGGAATTCTGGCAGTTCAAATGTTGGCAGTAGGTGATAACGATCTGCAAATCAAATTGATTCGGTACAAAGAAAATCTGAAAAAGAAAATTGTTGAAGCTAACGAGCAGCTTGCCAAAGTAACATACAAGTTTAAAACAAACTGAAATTCAAATCAGGTTCTATGAAAAAATCACTCTTTCTACTTTTTATTCTCACAATTACTATTGGTTGTAAACAACATTCTAAATTTTATCTTGAAGGAAAAGTGGATGGTGCTACTACTAGAGTGCTATATTTGGAACACAACGGCATTACAGAAAATACTGTTGTCGATTCTGTTAAACTAAGTTCCGACGGAAGTTTTAGCTTTAAATCAGCCCGACCTGAATATCCCGATTTTTACCGACTGCGATTAGCTGACAAGTATATTACCTTTGCTGTCGATTCGTGCGAAACTATTTCCATTGAAGCAAAAGCTGATAATTTTGCCACTGATTATGTTGTAACAGGTTCAGTTGAGTCGCAGCAAATACAAAAACTGCGAATCTCGTTGATTCATATTCAAACCAAAGTAAATGAGATAAAAGCAGAAATGAAGGCAGAAGAACAGGCTCGTCGGATAGCAGAAATTGAGAAAGATATAGATGTGCATAAAGAAATGGCAAAAAAGTTGATTCTAGAAAATCCACGTTCACTCACCGCATATTTTGCTATTTATCAGCAGGTTAATAATATTTATCTTTTCACTCCATATTTAAAGGCAGACAAAGTATATTGCGCAGCGGTAGCCACTTCCTTTAATACTTATATGCCCGATTACGACAGAACTAAGAATTTGTATACTTATGTTATTCAGGCAATTAAAGCAGAGAGGAACGTTACAGAAAAACAAGCTTGGAATCAAATTTTGTCAAGAGCCAGTGCAGGTTACATTGATATAACTTTGCCAAATAAAGATAATGTTATCAATAAGTTATCGTCTTTGGAAGGTAAGTTGGTTTTAATAGATTTTGCCTCTTATGAAGTGAAGGAAAGTGTTGACTATATTTTTACTTTACGCGATATTTACGCTAAATATCACAGCAGTGGACTAGAAATTTATCAGATTTCACTTGATCAGAATAAGGCTTTGTGGTTACAAGCCGTTCAGTCTATTCCATGGATTTGCGTACGTGATGAAAATGGACCTAAAACAAAATACGTTTCGTCTTATAATGTCTCAAGCATTCCCACCATTTTTGTATTGAATAAAAAAGGCGTTATAATCGGACGCTATACTAAGCTGTCAGAGGTTCAGCGAGTGATTGAAAAGAATATCTGATTGATTCTGCTTCCAGAAAAATGCAAAAAAAAGAGCTTTCATCATTTGTCAGGCAAGCCGCCCTGGAAGTTGGGTTTGATGCTTGTGGTGTAGCCAAAGCCGATGAACTAACCGAAGATGCTGATTATTTAAAACTATGGCTGACAGAAGAAAAGCATGGTGACATGTATTTCCTGACTCAGAATTTTGAAAAAAGGACAGATCCACGTAATTTAGTCCCGGGTTGTAAATCGGTAGTGGCAGTTTTGCTGAATTACTTTCCTGAGAAAAATCAGAATCCAACAGCTCCACAAATTGCCAAATATGCCTACTCAGCCGTTGATTATCATTTTGTAATAAAAGAAAAGCTTAAACAACTCGAACAAAAAATTACAGAAAAGTTTGGTTCTGAAATCGTTGCTTCCGATTTTCAACATGCTTTTGTAGATTCTGCTCCGGTTCTCGAACGCCGGTGGGCTCAACGTGCTGGATTGGGTTGGATTGGAAAGAACAGGCAGCTGATAAATCCCGGACTTGGATCGTTTGTTTTTATCGGAATTTTAATGCTGAATGCGGAGGCTGAATATGATGAACCTATCCCAAATCGTTGTGGAACTTGTTCCCGCTGTATTGATGCCTGTCCGACCAAAGCGCTGGATAATAATGGATTGAATGCAACAAGATGCATTTCATATCTCACTATCGAGAGCAAACACGGAATTGATTCTCAGTTTCACTCACTGTTGTCAAATTATGCATTGGGATGCGATATTTGCGGGAATGTTTGTCCCTGGAATAAAAAATGGGAAACAGCTCATCAAC
>JBAWXD010000264.1:0-4716 GCA_037144275.1 Paludibacter sp.
TCATCGTCCGACACAAAATGAGCCACCCCACTTTTGCTGGCATGCACATTTCCACCACCCAATCCTTCCATATCAATATCTTCGTTTAACACCTCTTTCACTACGTCAGGTCCTGTTACAAACATATACGAAGTCTGATTTGTCATAAAAATAAAGTCGGTTAAAGCCGGCGAATACACTGCACCACCGGCTGCAGGTCCCAGAATAGCCGAAATCTGAGGAATAATACCTGAAGAACGCACATTGTTGCGAAAAATAGTGGCATAAGCTGATAGACTTTTCACGCCTTCCTGAATACGTGCACCGCCCGAATCCATCAAACCCACAATAGGACAACCCAGTTTCAGTGCCATTTCCTGCACTTTGGCTATTTTCATACCATGAGCATAACCCAATGAGCCACCCAACACGGTGAAATCCTGACCATAAGCAAAAACGCTACGTCCCTGTACCAATCCACGCCCCACAACAACACCATCACCAAAATTGGATTGTTTGCTGCTCATGGGCGTTTGCGAAGGTGACACAAAAGCATCAAACTCAAAAAAAGTTCCTTCGTCGAAAAGCACATTAATACGTTCGCGGGCGGTAAGTTTTCCTTTTAAATGCTGTTTGGTGGCCGCATTATCTTCCATTTCCTGCAACGCTTTCAACCGCTGCTCAAATACTTTGTTTTTATTCATTATCTCATCACGGATTTTTCAGAAAATCAGAAAAAACAATATCCTGTTTTTCTTTCAAACTGAATTGTATTTCGTTCAAAATTTGTGTAAATACATGAAAATGCTGCACAAAAGTAATAAATTTGTGCATTAATCAAAAACAATTTCATCTTTTATAAGATTTAATTTCCGAAAACGTTGGCGCTAAAAATATAATTTACATTATTTTATCAGCGTCTGTTTGCATTTTGACGTTCAATCATCCAACCCGGATATTCGGGGTTTAATTTGCTCACTTCATTCAGTTTAGATAACTCGTCGACAGTCAGATTCAGCTCTATAGCTTTCAGATTATCAAGTAATTGTTCTTGTTTTTTTGCCCCCACAATAATACTTGTAACAACAGGTTGATGTAATAGCCATGCCAGCGCAATCTGTGCTACAGTCACCCCTTTTTGGGTCGCAAATCCCTGCATAACATCAATAATATCAAAGGCCTTTTCTTTATTTACGGGAGGAAAATCAAAATTTACACGACGTCCACCTTCTTCAGCCTCACCAGCACGGGTATATTTTCCACTCAGAAAACCACCTGCCAAGGGACTCCAAACCATTAAACCCAATTTTTGGTCGAGCAACAACGGAACAAGATCACGCTCTAAATCACGACCGGCAATAGTATAATATGCTTGCAGGGATACAAACTTAGCCAAATGTTGTTGTGACGAAATGCTCAATGCTTTCATAATCTGCCATGCAGCCAGATTACTGCAACCTATATAACGCACCTTACCGCTTTTCAGCAAGGTGTCGAGAGCATCAAGTGTTTCTTCCATAGGTGTTTGTGGGTCAAAACCATGAATCTGATACAAATCGATATAATCCATATTCAGTCTTGTCAGACTTTCGTCTGCTTGTTGTAAAATATGCTTGCGACTCAAGCCCGAACTATTCGGTCCAGCACCCATTACGCCACGAACCTTTGTAGCAATCACCAGATCGTCACGTTTCAAACCCAAATCAAGTATAGCCTGACCGGTCATCTTTTCACTTAGTCCCTCGCTATACACATTGGCTGTATCAATAAAATTAATACCGGCATCAACCGCAGTTTTAACCAAACCGTTTACTTCTTCCTGGGCTAAAGACCCAATGTTTGTCCACATACCACCGCCACCAAAGGTCATGGTTCCCAAACACAGTTCTGATACTTTCAGGCCCGTATTCCCTAATAAATTGTATTTCATTGTTTGTATATTATTTTACGAGATGTAAAGATATAACACTTTTGCTACAACGATGTTCACTAAAATGAATGTGTAATTTTGAAGTTGATTGGCTGGTTCCTCTCCTTTAGGGGTTGTGGGCCGTTCTATTTTACAAATATCCAAAGAAGTAAAACCACCACCAACAGTGCCGGCAGCATATTTATAATACGGAGTTTTTTGATTTCGAGAACATTGATTCCCAATCCGATAAGCAAAATGCCACCTACACTGGTCAATCCCTGAATAATAGCGTGAGTAAAAAACGAACTTGCATACATGGCAAGCAAGGTCAGCAAGCTCTGAAAAATTAATAAGGGAACAGCAGATACTATTACCCCGAAACCAAATGCCGAGGCCAGCAACATACCGGAAAAGAAATCCATCAATGATTTAGTAAGCAGCAAATCGGACGAGCCACCCGTTCCTTCCTGAATAGTGCCAAGTATCGTCATAGAACCAATACAAAACAGCAGAAAAGCAGTTATCAGCCCTTCCGAGAACTTATCGCTACCAATGCGGAAACGTTTTTTCAGGTATTCGCTCATGCGCTCCACTCCTACTTCCAGATTCATCCATTCACCCAGCAATGAACCAACTGCCAAACTACCTACCACAATTAGAATGTGTTCCATTTTCACTACCATCGAAATACCAATAGCCAGTGTGAACAATCCCACCGCCTGAAAATAAATGGTTGTAACGCGCTCAGGCATACTTTTTTTGAGCAATAAACCAATCGTACCGCCTATGATTACGGCTGCTGTGTTGACAAGGGTTCCAATCATATATCTGATTTGATTATGAGTCTTTTTAAAGATATTGTGAAATGCAAAAGTAAGATTTTTTTTAGAAATCGAAACTTTCACTATTATTAATAGGGAAAAAGCACAAAGCTCTAAGTATAAATATTCACTTTTATATCGTTAATTATTTTATGATTTGTGGCATTTAATAAATATATTAAGACATTTATTAATTCAATAGAATGGTAGTTTTTATCTTAGACTACAAATTAACGAATGGAAACTCTAGTTGCATTGTTTCCTGTTATTTGTAAAGCGTAATAGGGGCAATTCGATTATTAGTAATAGTTTATAGTGGGCAGTCCTGATAAACCGGGATGTTGTAAACTCCTTAGGCTGTAAGAAGCTCTTGTAGCATTATACTATCGGGGTATTTTTGTATTGTTGTGCCAAAATGTTGAATAATAATTAATACTATGCAGAGTTAGGGCACACTTGCCTTTTATCTTAGCAACATAATTGTATAGTTGAGCAGGTTTCAATTTTGAGAAAATAAAAAAGGAGAGGAAATGTTATTGACTTTAATTGTTATTTTATACAATTATTTGGGCTGTTTAAAATTATTATTACGCATACATACACTCAGTTGAAATATTGTCTTTCCACTCTTGTATTGAGTATCCGGTGCGCGATTCTATGGCACGTTTCATGGAATTAAATGAACCAAATCCACTTTTTTCAGCCAATAATTTATTATTTAGCGATGGATTATCAATGAAAATCCGTTCAAGTTCTGCCAGTCGGTAATTATTGACGAACGAACAAAAATTCTGGTTATATTGCTGGTTGATGATTGTAGAAATATACGTCCGGTTAGTTCCCACTTTTTGCACTACATCGTTAATGTTCAGGCTGCTGTTCAGATGAATTTTCTCTTTTTCAAATTCGGCTAAGAGTTTATCCAATATAATTTGTTGTGACAGGTTAAGTTCTGTCCCTAAAGGTGGAATTTCAGTTTTTGTTACTGTCAACTCGAAAGTTGGATTAATTGCCTTTTGTTTAAACCCCATATAACCAATTCCATACAATGAGATGGCAAATATCAACCAATTGATTTCTAAGATTATTTCGTTGGGTAATAATAGTTTACGACCCACTAAATGAGGAATAAAGCCTCCGGCAGAAATAAAAATCAAATAATAGTTGAGCCTTTTAGCATTGTTGAACTTACCATCCTGAATATCCGAATAATACTGCTCTGCTTTATGGGCATATTTTTTAAGTAACATCTGGTTTAAGATATAGGTTATTAAAAGCAATACAACAAATGTTAACTTGACGATTTTCCGCATAATGCTTAGAAACTCTATATACCGGGAATCGGGAAAAAGGCTATCGTTATAAAGCCATGCTTTGTATTGCTGATAAGGTGTAAGAAAAATACCAACCGTATAAACCGTTGCAATCAAAACAGGAACAATAAGGAATTTAGCGTGTTTACGCAACGAAAATTTATCATCCACAGTAAGCAGTCGGAAATAAATATAATATACCGGAAATGCGATGCTGCCTAAATAGGCCAAGACAGGTTCCCAATAAGGGAAAAGCTCAGGGTAAGGAGCAAAAAAAACAAACTGCCCCATAAAACATATGGCAGCTATCAACATAAATACATTTAAAAATTTAGCAGGAATACTCTGGTTCTTTTTATTGCTTCGAAATGCAATTATCAAAAAGAGCGAAACATATGCAGGAGAAAGAAGAATTAATAGTCTAATCATGAAAACAGTTTCTTTTTAGTGATTTTTTTACCATTTGTCAAAAAAATTTACCTTTTGGAAATAACCTTAATAGCCGGAAAAGTACTTTTGCAGGAATCTTTACTACAAAATATAAAAGTAAAAATGGACTTTATAAGGAATCTTTGCTACAAAAATAAAAAATAAAAGTGAATAGTTAGAATTTAAATAGAATTATATTATAAGAATTAACGCGTTGTGCGATTAGAAAATAGTTTAAAAATAATGGTTTAAAAAGTTGTGC
>JBAWXD010000265.1:0-4699 GCA_037144275.1 Paludibacter sp.
TTATTTTGATTATTCAATGGCAACTATAAGCACCGTGCACTGAACTTATCATTGAATATTTGAATTATTCCAAAAGGAAATACTGTAAATCCCCAATATCATAAACAGAGGGAAGTTGAAATCCATTAATAAAAATAGTAGGTGTTGCAATTATTTTCATTTCTTTACACCAATTATACATAGCTTCCATTTTATATGCTTGTTTTTCATGGACTATTCTTATTGGATATTTTGCTGCAAATTTTTCGTAATCTTTTTTCTCAGCAAGATACCAATCATTTAAGGACTGCTTCATTATTTCACCATTTTTATCTTGCTCTTTAATTGCCAATAAATGTGCAACTGGTTTGTATGCATCATGTTCAGGTGCATTAGGTGTTGTAAATATAATTTTAATTTTCAAATCAGTAATTTCTTCAAGCAATTTTTCAATTTTTGGGTGTGCTATAGCACAAGGTCCACAAAAGGGATTACAAACTTTAATTAAGGTGTTTGTAGCATCTGGATTTCCAAAATCTATACCTAAACCATCGGTTGAAACTGTGATTTGATTTTGTTTCTTTAAAAGTGTTTCAAAAATTTCCGAATTAAATTTGATTCGCAAATATTCTCTTCTAGTATTTTTAGCTTCCTGAAGTTTTAGTAAATAAGGTTTTAGAACATACCAAAGTAAAACAGGTATTAAATAAAGCAAAATACTCCTACTAATTACTGAAACTTGTAAATCCGGAACAGGTAATAAAAGTCCATTTGCAATCACATTAATACCACCCATTAAGAGTAAAGCCTGTACCGAAAGACAAAGCACACACCATTGTTTGGCTACCCTTCCCTGATAATAAATGGAGAAAACAGTATATGGCAAAGCCAACACATTCAAATACCCGACAATAGCAATAGATTCAGAAAGTGTTCCGACAAACAACAAAGTAAGTAATCCGCCTGCAAAGTAGAAAAATCCTATTTCACTCCAACTTAACCAACCAAAAACTTTTGATTGCTTGCCACTAAGAATGGCATCGCAATCTCCCTTCACAATTCCCGTACAGACTTTGTGAAGGATAGGATTATTGCTGTCAATTTCATACCAAAGTAAAAGGGAAGTAACTATAACTCCAATAAACAAAATCAAATATTGCAAGTAAACTGGAATAATGCTATGGATTTCCGACAGTTCTATATTCCGTTGCAGGAATAAAAATGAAATAATCGTCAAGAGTATAAGTAGAAACGCAGGAACAAGACTTTTGATAGATGAGTTCCTTCTGTTTATTTCATAGTCTTTTTCACCTGATTGTTCATTTTTTTCTGCAATCAAATAAACGCCATTCCATCGATTCAAGAAATCTGCCTTATTTTCAGTAATTAATTTATCCTTTTTTGTGGAATACAGCAGAACTTCTAAGTCTGAAACTTCCGAAACTATTTCCAATGAATTTTCAATATTTTCGGTATAAGCCATAAAAGGAGTTGGAAGTTTATCTATTTCCGATACTTCAATTCTTCCGGCTGCATTTGGAAGATTCCACTTATTTAATGAATCACTTATACAGAGCAAGCTTGGCCAATCGGGATGATTCTGTAAGGTTTCATCTACTGTTGTATCAGTTACTTTTACTTTAAGTAATTTCAGAAAGGCAATGGTTGACTTTACATTGGGTTCGAATCTGTTGAACATAATTTGAATTTAAATTTTAGTTAAAGTTGCGTGGACTTTTATACTCATGATAACTTTATTTGATATTACTTATTCATCCCCTCAATAATCTTATTTTTATTTTCGCTGCCCAATGAGGAGCCGAAGTAGAAACTGAATACCTGGGTGATAATGGCGCTCAGTACGCCGAGGACGTAGAGAACCACGTCTTTCACGGAGGTTTGTATCAGGTCGTTGCGGAAGATAATGATATAGAACAGGGCGAAGGTGAGCAGGGTGCTCGTCACGGCCAGTAGGGCGCTGATGTTTTTGGAGAACCACGAGGCGTTGGCGCTCGTTTCCACGGCGGTACTGCGCTGGCGGGCACTGTCGATGTCCTGCAGCAGGTTTTTTTGTTCTTCCACTCCCAGTCGTTTGCTGTCTAACTGGTATTGTAGTTCGGCTTTTTTCATTTCCAGCTCCTGCTGCATGATTTCGCCTTTGGTGGTCACCACTTTGTCGAGCACATTGCCCACGCTGTCCACCAGCTTGCCGGCTTCGCCGGAGAATAAATCGGATATAAAAGACATATAAGCCCCTCCAAACCTCCCCGTTAGGGAGGCTTTTTAATTAGTTTGTTAGTATTGTAATTGTTTAATGTCAGATTAGTCTATTGTTGCCACTCCCAATTCTCCCCTATCGGGGGAGTTAGAGGGGGCTTATCGTTCTACACACCCATCCATAAAAGTATTTCCGGCTTTCGGGGCGTTTTTTCACGATGGAGATGTAGCGGGCGATTTTGGCAACGGTAAAGGCAGCCAGAAAATGATCGGGGTCGAAGGCGTTGAGTTTATCCAGCGTTGTAGGTCCGATTACGCCGTCGGGGTCGGCTTCCACCACCAGTTGCGCCAGTGAGGCGGAGGTGCGCACACCCGCGTTCACTCCAAAGTCGAAAATGGAATCGGCCACCAGTTGGTTTTCTATGCTGTCGGCACAAAGTGCATCCCAGTAGTTCACCTGATAAAAACGACTGACTTCTTCCTGCAGTTCGCTGTCTTTTTCCAGATTAGCCGGAAAGCCCTTCTGTGTTTTACACCAGTCAACCTGCACCCATCCGTTCCATTTGCTATTCATCGCGCGTGCCACGCCTTTGTATGTTTCACCTCCCGTATCGTCAGGGTCGTTCACGTAACCACCTTCGTGGGCGAGGATTTTTTGAAGAGATGATTCAAATAAAGCCATATTGTTAGTTTTGAAGGGACAGGTCGCGACCTGTCCGTACATAATTTAAGATTGTTTTCTGTCATCGCAGAAGCTACCATCTCGTTGAAAACAAGAGATCGCTTTTTTTATAAAGAAATCCTCTATAATTCATAGAGGATTCCAATAAATACTCATTTATATTGCAGCCGGAGGTGGTGGAGGCAAAATTTGCTTTCCGTCGGTATTTTTTTTTGCATTCTCAGTCCAGGTATCGCTAACTTTTACTGTGGCGAGTGAGGTGGTGATTAGCTCGTTGAGCGATGCAATCAACGCTGTTACACTTGTTTAAGGTATCAGAATTTAATACGATAATTTTAAATATATATGCAAATATTTGAAGATAAATTATTCACCATACCAGATACCTTTTATCTTTTTATCTTTGAAAAAGTCATAATGCTCAATTACCCAATTATTCTTGGGGTATTGATTATTTAAGTCTTTCCATAATGTACTTGAAAATGGCGTTTCCCACACTATAGCTATTTGAGTATCTCTTATACTATACCTTCCATCTGCTCTTGTGTGTTTAAAAACAAGTGTAATTTTAGTTACGAGTATATCATTTCCTTGCGAGGGCATTAAATAAGTACCAAAATATTCCAGCGGTGAAGTTTCCATATCTTTCATTAAATCACCGAATGATTTTCCTTTATAATAATCACTTCTGTCAACAAAATTGTACTTTAGATACGACTCAATATCTCCATTAAATTGCGAAAAAGGTTTATACGGTAGAGTTTGGGAAATTGCATTATGCGTTAAGAAAAGACTTAGTGCAATTAAAAGAATTAGTTTTTTCATTTTATGGGCATTTTTTTGGTTGATAATTTGTATTTACAATATCTGTTTTTTGTTCTTTAAATTCTAAGGTATTATTAGATCGCATGGCAATTTTTATACCAGTATTATATTTATCGAGCACATAAGTTAATGCGTACGAATTTGCATCGGTCTGAGTAAAACCTTGACTGGTTAAATTGCTGTATACTACAGTATAATCAGATGCATAAACTGAACCCGATGCAAACAAAGAACCACCCGATGTATTAAAAAATAAAGCATTATTAGTATTGGTGGTAAAACTCGTAAAAGCGCTTTTGTCACTTATATAAACTACGTATTCATTTCCATTGGAAGCAAATATAACATTCGCATAAATGTTTGTTGCATTACCATTATAAGCATTACACAGCGTAAATGCATCTGAAGGAGATGGTGAGGCTAGCGAAGTTGACGGATGAGTATGACAAATCATATATGTATTGTCATTGAATGAATAGTAATAAGAAACAGAACTATTATTCGTAAAAATTGTTTGTCCTGTACTAATGTCTTTTACCACCCAGTAATCAGTACCATCTGAACTAATAGTCATACCATATTCTGATGACAAACTTGCATCACCACGAAGAGTACTAACATTTGTACTAACGACTTGATTCGGATAAGGGGAACTGGTATCATTTAATTTATTTTTTACTGTTGTTGCATTTTGAGTAGAAGAACTGGTGCAGTCTGTTCTTGTACCTATTTGTGGTACAGTTGGACCACCACTAGGTGGAGTGCCACCATTTGGAGAGCCACTATTTGGAATACTATGGTCTTTTAAAAAATCATTAAAATCTCTAGGAGTTCCATAGGCTTCTACATCAGGAATAAGCATAATCACAACATCTGATGTTGGATAAGATGTATCAGTAAGAATAAATCCCATCGAAATTTCATTATCATCTAAAAGACACTGTTCACTATTATCAACTGTACCACTAAGAACTTGTGCCAACTCGTTATACGAAG
>JBAWXD010000266.1:0-4677 GCA_037144275.1 Paludibacter sp.
AAGTTTTACGGGAAAAGTAATTGTAAATCATATTCCGGTAATTACGAAGAATCCGGTTTCCAAATCACTTTGTTTGGGTGATAAACCAGATACATTGTATGTTTCATATACTTATGGAGTTGAACAGCCTACTTATCAATGGTATTCGAATGCGATTAATTCAAATACCAATGGAGCAATTATTGTCAACGCTACAAGTTCTGCCTATTATCCTATTGCTGATGTAATCAGTAAAACATATTATTATTGCGAACTCAATTTTGAAACAGGTGGAATTTCAAAAGTTGTTTCAGATGTAGCCTGTATCTCTGTAAATCCCATTGCTGCTATATCAAAACGGAATACACTTATTTGTAGTGGAACTTCATTTTTCGTACTACCAGACTCGCAAAACGGTGACATAGTTCCCGAAAACACGAGCTATACTTGGTCAACTCCGCAACAAAATCCTGCAAACTCTGTAAATGGAGCTAATTTTCAATCGGTTCCGGTCACTGAAATTTCTCAGAAACTTTATAATCAGACCGATAGTATTGCTATTGTAAATTATACTGTTACACCAATTACCGGTTCGTGTGTGGGCGAAAACTTTAACTTATCAGTCAAGGTTTACCCTATGATAAAACCGAATGCTGTTTTGAATAATATTTCGTGTCATGGAGCAAAGAATGGTTCTATTCATACTAAAATAAGTGGTGGCTTAGCTTTTAAAAATGTTCAAAAATACAATGTATCCTGGATAGGACCAAACGGATTTAGCTCACAGGAGAATGATATTGCAGGTTTGATTCCGGGTGATTATACGATAACAATTAACGATGCAGGTGGCTGTCCGGTTTCAAACACTTTTAGCATTAGTGAACCCTATGAGTTGACTATAAATACTGATTCAAAAAGGGATATCAATTGTTTTAAAAGCGAAAATGGTCAAATTGAAGTTACTGTAAGTGGTGGAACTCCTCCTTACAATTATTACTGGAGCAAAGATGGTTTGTCTTTTGCCTCTACAGAAGATATCTCAAACCTTGATCAGGGAGTTTATTCATTATTAGTTACCGATGCCAATGGCTGCGGTATTAAAACTGCATCATATGTAATTTCTGAACCTCCGGTATTGCAAGCAAGCTTGCAAAAACAACAAAATAATTTGTGTTTTGGTGACTCAATAGGTTCTGTTTCAATCAATGTAAACGGAGGTACTCCTTTTAATATAAGTTCTGCAGTCTCAGAATACACATACTTTTGGTCTGGTCCCAACGGATTTACCAGCAACAATAAAGATTTAAATTATTTGTCTGCCGGTAAATATCAGCTCACTGTTACCGATGCAAATGCTTGCAGTCAGACGCTCAAGGTTGAAATAACCCAACCTCAGGAATTAAAAGTAATATATTTCAGCAAACCAATGACTTGCTATCAGGCTAACGATGCATCCATTTTATTAGATATTACGGGTGGTTTGAAACCTTATGTTGTGAAATGGGATAATTTGGGTAGTGGTATTTTTCAGGAAAATCTTAATTCGGGTGATTATATTGCCACCATAATTGATGCGAATAACTGTCTGAAAACAATTAAAGTAAATATTCCGGAAGCTAATTTTTCAATAAATCCTATTATCAAAAATGTTTCATGCTTTGGAGCGCATGATGGTAGTATAAACCTGAATATAACAGGAGGCTTAAATCCGGTTACATTAATTTGGGATGACAATTTAAGTGCTGGAAATCAACGAAATAAGCTGGGACCAGGTATCTATAGTGTTTCCATACGCGATGGTGCTCCTTGTAATATCCGTGAAACATTTATGATTTCAGAACCGCAGCAAATCAATATCGCATCAAAAATTACGAATGCTTTTGAATGTGATAACATCAATAGTGGTTTCGTTAATTTAACTGTAACGGGTGGTACACCTCCTTACAGCTATCAGTGGTCAGATGGAAGCCATTCAGAAGATTTAAGCAATATTCCTGCCGGAAAATATTCAGTCATAGTAACAGATTCAAAAGCTTGTACTCAAACAACTCAATTTGAAATTATCCGTCAGGATCCATTATCCGTTTCATTGAATTCTCAGAATGTAATGAACTTTAGTTTCAATAAACTTGCTAAACGTTTCACTGCGAATGTCTCGGGAGGTTTTGCTCCTTACCAATTACACTGGAATAAGGGAATTGTGGCTGGTAAAAACAATGAAATTATGGAAACCTCCCAAAGCACTATTGTCGACCTTCAGGTGACAGATAGCATTGGCTGTACATTAAATTATTCATTTAATGTTGTTGTGGCAGATGTTGGGATTTCGTATGATGCGGTTGATTGCAGTAAGTCCAGATACCAATTTAGTTCCATGTCTGGATCATTCGAAGATACTAATTACAGTTATTTTTGGGATTTCGGTGACGGAGAGTCATCTAATGCCAAAAATCCTCTTCACAATTATACACAAAATGGAGAATTTCAGGTTCACTTAGTGATTTCAAATGGAATATCATCAAGCAGTTTTCAAACAATGGTGGTCGTAAATCTGGTGAGCATACTATCGCTCGATCGGGATGCAAAATTTTGTAACGGAGATTCAGTAGTTATATCCGTCAGGGGTGGTCATTCATACAAATGGAGCAACGGCTCTATAGATAACAAAATCAGCATTAAACAAGTAGGTCAATACAGTGTAATCGGTACATCATTGTTGGGTTGTAGTGATACTCTTAAATTTAACGCAACTACTTATGATTTAATGACCTATTCCATATTTACTGAAAGTGATGAAAAAGTTTCTGAGGATGTGGAAGTTCCATTTTGGAGCGAATATGTTCCATATTCTACATATCACTGGGTTTTTGGTGATGGAACAACCGATGAAGGTAATAGGGTTACACACAAATTCAAAAACAGTCAACTTGGATTCTATGATGTTAGGTTAACAGCCACTAATCCAAATGGTTGCCATGAATATGCCAGTAAACGTATATGGGTGAAAATCCCCCTTGATATGCCAAATACATTCACTCCAAACGGTGATGGAATCAATGATTTACTCTTAAAAGGTTGGCAGGTTAAAATTTACAATAGAAATGGAATAGTTCTGTTTGATGGAAGTGAGGGCTGGAATGGAACGTATAATGGTCAGCAGGTCTCACCGGGTGTTTATTACTATTTAATTTATTATCCTACTGCTACAGGAATTAAAACAGAATCGGGATATGTTCGGGTTGTCAGATAAAAAAAGAATATTACAATGAAACGAGCATTAACAATATTATCGTTCATACTATATTGGTTGTCAGGCAATGCACAATATAATATCAGAATAAATAATATTCTGGATAATTCATATTATATAAATCCTGCAGCGATTAATGATGAATATCAAGCCATCTTCAGTATTGCAGCCCGAAAACAATGGATTGGATTTCCGGGTGCGCCAAGTACCTATTATGTAACTGGTACTATGTTTTTGCCTAAAAGCAATGCTCAGTTTGGAGTGAAAGTGTATTCTGATAATGTCGGGTATAATACTATTTCAAATATTTCAGCATCTTACGCATATCAAATAAATCTCAATAAAGAATGGCAGCTTAATCTTGGACTGGGAGCAAGTTACCAAAGTTTGTCTTACGACCGAAATCAGCTAATTGCTATGACTTTAGATGATCCTGCAATATATAATAACTTGCTGCAACAAACCAATTATAATTGCGATTTGGGTTTTGAATTAATAAATAATTCGTGGAGAATTGGAGTTTCCGGTCAGAATTTGTTATCCGCGCTGGTCAAAGAAAATAATATACTGTCAAATGCGAATTATGCTTATGTTGTTTATCGGAAAAAGGAAGATCAGCTTATTAATCTGCAATATGGATTAGATGCAATTCAGTATGGTAGTATTGTCCAAATGGAATTCAGCCTCACTTCATTTTTTAAATTTTACGACGAAGCCGATTTATTTCATTTAGGTATCTTTTACCGTACCCAAAGCGAAATGGGAGTAGTGTTAGGATACAATCTTTCTGAGACACTTAATCTGGCTTACAGCTATGATTTCAACGTAAGTGGAATAAGCCAGAATACTGTTGGATCACATGAGTTAATCGTTTCGTATAAGCTTAATAAGATTTATTTCAAACCCTATAGGTATTAAAATTTTGTAAAATAAAGTTTGTGAATCCTGTTAGTCTAACCCCGCCAACAATCGTGACGGGGTTTGTTTGTTAAAATATTGAGTTTTATAAGTCAAATGTTCCTTTTTATGAAAAATATTTTGTATTTCTTTTGATTTTGTTTCAATTTATATACTTAACCGAATAAATGTACGTTATATTTATAACAAACAAGAACCTGAAAACCCTTGTGACATTTTTCGAAAGCTTTAAGTAATTGTATGCAAAATTTGAGAGTTTGAAACTAAAAGAATTAGATTGTCTTATAAATTAACTTGAAAATCGAATGATTTTTGCACATAATGCTTATATTATTGTAATAATTTAGTTGTTTTTATACAAAATCAAAATATTTGAATGAGCTATTTTGCTAATAAACAACTCTTTGCAAAAAAAATGAAATTAAAAATTGTAAAAACATTGAACAGTAATGATTTTGTTATTATTTTTGTGGTCATTTTAGCTATCTAAGTAAAATAGCTTTAACAAGAAATTAAAATATAAACACAAC
>JBAWXD010000267.1:0-4677 GCA_037144275.1 Paludibacter sp.
GTATTTTTTGCGAATATAGGCACAGTATTCGTAAAATATTTCTTTAATATCATAGCCCAACAATAAATCTACAATAATATTCTGAAGAAATATAACCTTTACATTCAGTCCTTTATACATCTTCACTTCTACGTCGACTAACATTTTCATTAGTTCTATGGCATCTTTCCCTAAAACCGCCATACCGCCCTTTGCAACCATTCCTAATACTCCAAGTGCAGAGTTATTACTGAACAACACATCGTTAATGGCTGGAAAAATTCCTTTTTCATTCACCATATTGGCATATTTATGTGGATAAGGTATGGAAGGATACCAGGCTAAATGACCATATTTCGTTTTATTATCCCGAAAATGCTCACAAATCTCTTTAGCGCGATCATTACTGTTCAACATCACTGCTTCAATCCCATGCCTGAATGCAATATCATATACTTTATAAATATTCTCAGTTTGAAAAAACTTCTCTGACAATTGCTGAGCTTTTTCCTGCGACATATGGTTAATGCCAAAAAACTGATTATCTCCAAATACTATTTTATCTATCTTTTCCATCTTTAAGCTTTTAAAGAATTTGTCTTTGCATCTTCAAAAAGTTGACTCATTATATTTTGAGCATTATATCCATCAGTAAAAGTGCAAATATCACCTTTTACTTTACCCAAAATAGTATCTGCAAAATGGTACAATTGCCTTGTAAACTCATTACCACGCACGTAAAATGGTACCGGTGTAAATATATCTGTTATATAAATTGTATTCCAGCCTTTCTTATAACCGGTTTCCGCATCATCATCGTTTAGGAAAACTTTAATTCCATGTTGATCGGCCATAATTTTTCCTTTTGTTCCAAACAATTCAAGCTTATTGGCAGGTTTACGATAGCTTGTATCACACCAGTTTACATAAAGAGTTCCTGAACAACCATTTTTATATATAAATGTGGAAGAAACAATATCTTCAACATGTTTTGAGAGGATTTGATTCATACTGGTGCCTACAATCTGATCAGGTGGTCCGATAATATAATCGACCAAATCGATTGCGTGTGCAGCAATTTCATATACGGCTCCCCCACCATTTTCCCTAAACGATCGCCAGCTTTCCGTTTCTTCCTTTTTGGATACGGTACAACTAAACATTTCAGATTTAAACCGTATAATATCTCCTATCAAACCTTTATCAACATATTTTTTGACGGCTATAAACACATCATTAAACCTATTTACATACCCTACTTGATTCACTAAACCCTTTGCTTCAAATTTCTGTTTTAATTCCAGGGCTTGCTTCACATCAGCCGTAAATGGTTTTTCAGCAAAAACATGTATATTTTTTTCAAATGCATAGCTACAAACTTCAAAATGCAGATTGGGTGGAGTGCATACAATAATGGCATCCGGACAAGACTTATCAATCAATTCCTTATAGTCTTTAAATACTTGAAGACCCTGAACATATTTTTTCAATAAATCCAGGGTCATTTTTGAAGTATCAGCTACGGCAACAATTTCTACCTGTGGATGACTATTTAAAATTGAGTAATGAGTAATACCCATTCTACCCATACCAATTATTCCAATTTTTATTTTATTCATAGATATCAATGCATTTTTTATATAAACTTACTATTCTTTTCCACGTATATCTCCTAACTGCAATTTCAGACATATATTCACCCAATTGTTTTATGCTGGCAGGATTCAGATTTCTTAGAATTTCTTTCAATGATTCAATATCGTTGAAATAATAAGATTTTTCTTCTGTTGATGCTCTGTTTGTTGCCACATCAAAACAAATAACCGGAAGTTTTAACGACATTGCTTCAGTAAGCGACGGTGCTGTTCCACACAAAGAATGGGTATGCAGGTAGATGCTACAATTAGCACGAATAGCATTCAATACTTTTAAATCATAAATGGCATCCAACAGAATGATATTTTCAAATTTATTCTGATTATCTCTTTTCAATGTCTTCCCATAATCCGATATTTCCCAGTTAGAAATAACCACCAGCTTACGGGTTGGAATTAATTTGTAGGCCTCAATAACCAGATGAATATTCATATCTTCCTGAGCCCTGGACACCGTTAAATCGTATGGCTCTTTGAGAAAGGAATACTTTTCAGTAAGTTCATCACTTTTTGGTTCATAGACGGCATGATCACCGCCATATTCAGCCAATACAGAATCAATATTATACTCTTTCTTCACATAATCATAGAGTACCTGATTATCAACTATTATAGTATCGGAAGACTTCACACAAATCCACTCAAACCCTTTTTTTACCAGAATTTCCAGTTTACCTGTAAATTTACTGCCTCTAACTTTTTGCCACTCTATTCCACCAATATTAAAAATAATTTTTTTGCGAAATATATACTTTAGGGGAAATGCAAACACTCCTGAAAAACCAAGTATGACCAACACATCATGTTTTAATAGCGAATCAACAATTGATAATGCATCATAAACCATCGATTGCCAGCCATTAGCTTTAAATGGAATATACATCAATTTTGTATTATGATAGGTTGCTAAGCGGTCTTTCTTTTGTGTTTTGGCACAATAACAGGTTAAATCATACTCCTGATTCAGATTTTTTGCCAGGTATTCGGTTAGAGTCTCGAATCCGCCATATCTGGCAGGAATGCCATTTGTACCAATTAATGAAATCTTTTTATACGATTGGCTCATTTCAGAAAGTCCGGGTAATAATCCTGAATATATTCACGTAAAGCCACTTTCCAATCACGCATTAAATTTACTCCCCGGATATTGAGCTTCCTATTTTCCAACCGTTCACAAGGTGGTCTTTCGGCAAAATAAATATCTTTAAAGTAGTCACTGCTAACCACATTTAATTTCACCTTATCCTTTAAACCTAAAATATCAAGTAATTCTTCAGTGACTTCCAACCGGCTTGTTTGACCTCCACAAACCATATTATATAGTCCCCAATACTCATTTTGAAGTAAATGTTTTACATTCTTTGCGAAATCCTGGGTATAAGTGGGTGTGCCGTCTTTATCATTCACAATAAACAGTTCCTGTTTCCCATCTTTTATTTGTTTCATGATTTTCTGGATAAACTTCTTATCCTTTGCAGGACCGGCACCCATCATCCAACCGGCACGACAGATCAAAAATCGTTGGGCGTTTTCCGAAACATAACGTTCTCCCATATATTTTGATCGTGCATAGACTCCAAGTGGATTAGGCATATCCCAATCATCATACAATTCTTTCTTACCATCAAAAATACCGGCAGTACTGATATACAAAAGTGGAATATCCAGTTCATTGGCTATATACACCGCATTTTCTACCGACATGGTATTAGTGCGATAGGTTTCATCAGCGTTTTGCTCACAAAATTCCAAATCGGTATAGGCTCCGAGATGGAACAAATAATCCGGTGCAAAATCAGTTACATCTTTCCGATAAGCATCAATATCTCGAAAGTCCAAAAAACTTAACCAGGAATCATTTACATCTTTATCAGTACACTTTAACTCGTAATCATCGCTGAACTGTTTGTAAAAGGCTTCTCCCAACATACCACCACAACCGGCGATATAAATCTTTTTCTTCAACAATTTTTCTTCTTTTATTTCAATTTTCATATTTGTATTTTTTTTGCAACCTGCAAAAATTTTAATTGAATGATCTATGAAAAGGCAAGTTTATAATTTTAAATAAAACTTTTTAAATCTTAGAGCCAGTTTTCTAAAACATACAATTCTTCTTTTGCAACAATACCATTTTCATAAAGAGCCTTATAACTATTATATAAATTATCTTCGATTGAATCATTTTTTGAAATTGATTTTTTCACTATATCAATTACCTGTTCTGTCGTTTGAAACATAGGTATTTCTGATAGAAAATCTTTATAATAATCATGTGGATTTCTTTTCTGAATAACAGTTGCCTTAGTAAATCCAAGTTCATAGCCATAGAGCCACATAATTGGCTGAGCTATTAATCCTCTTAATATATCCGTATATCTAAATGTAACAGTAGAAGGCAGATAAAGTAAAGGGAATAATTCTTTCCTTATAATTGTATTTTGTGTGTTAAATGGAGAAATACTTCCGACACTGCAAACAACAGGATCTCTCTTTTCAAAAAAACAAGGGCTGTCATCTACTAAACGATAAATAGCATCTACATCTGGATCTTCATCTGCAAGTCCTTGCCAAATTCCCACATTACATTTAATATTTTGTAGTATTTCATCCAATTTGTCCGATTTATTGATCTTGTTTAAAGGCAATCCTCTAGGCCATATTTTTTTTGTTGTGAAAAGTTTATATATATTAATAAATCCTCTTTCTTCTGGGATTTTATCAAAACTACCTTCAAAATTGGGGAATGACCAATCTTCATATGGTATATTATCATCATCCGTGTCAATAATAGCTTCCGCTCCATTTTTAATTGCTTCCAAATAACCAATCATTTTTCTAGAATAATGATTATATGGTAAACCTTTTATTAAAAAAAAGTTCATCTCTTCCTGATCTTTTATAGAAAGAAATTGGCAATTATCCAAATTAAAATTATCTGATGATTTTTTATCACCTACTACGATTAAAGAATAACCTTCAATCTTAGCAAATTTTATAACAGCTTCAGTAGGCTGGTTTATTGAAGTAATTACTATATATT
>JBAWXD010000268.1:0-4644 GCA_037144275.1 Paludibacter sp.
GTCTTAATGAGTTTATTTTTTGCCTTTTCGACAAATGCAATTGCATCTTCCTCTTTACTGACAGGAACCTGGGATCAACGCCCAACAACATCATTTAGCACAACTTATAATCAAAACTTTAGCTCAACGTGGGATGCTAATTTCGATGCAGTTTTCCAGAAACAATGGTCTACTCTTGATGCATTTGGAGCTACCGATGTTTCTGCCGGAGCTATCAATTTTAACTGGACATCTCGACGGATTATGGCTACAAAATACCTGTCTATACCTTATAGCATTACAGCAGAAATTGATTACCAAAACAAAAGCAATTGCGGAGGAATCGCACTAAGAGAAACATCCGGAAATCTTGATTTTATGCAGGAACCTGCTTTTGGAGATCAGGGTTTTAACAAAGAGGGTATTGCATTATATCCAACATCGGATGGAAGTTCATTTATTGTTCAGGTTAATGGTGTGCCTGTTGCAAATTATACCGGCAATACACAAACTCAAATAAACGTCCCAGCTCCAGCAGCAACAACCCTTTTAGCCAGAAACACTATTAGAGTTGAAGACTACGGCACATCAGTTTACGTGTTTTATAATGGAAATCCATATATACGGATTGAATTAGGTGGAAAAGTAGGTACACATTATACTTCCGGTACGGTGTATGATGCAAACATGAATGTGGCAGGTGTCTTTTCAGGGATGGTTATTGAGTCAATTGGTCAGGCCGGTATAGCTATGCGCGCTGCTCAAATCAGACTGTATAGTGCAAAAATTGAAATGGTAACCAGTGGTGGCAATGTGGAGACTGGAAAACCTTCCGTATCATTTACACCAAATTATACACAGACCTTTAGCAGTTGGACTGCAAGCGACCAAACTACCTTTGGCAATCAATGGGATGTAGTTGATGCTGTGACTGATTTAGGTTTCAGTACCGATCATTTACAAATGGGCTGGACTGCAGGGCGGGTTATTGCTTCAAAAGCTACCGTAGCAACTCCATACGCATTTGAAAGTAATATTCAAGTACTTAGTGTGAATGGAAGTAATGGCGGTGTAGTTGTACGTGCTGATGCCGCTATTTCAATTGATAACTTTCAGACACCGGGAAACAATGTAAATATACAGCCACAATTTAACTCTGAAGGTATCGCCGTTTTTGCGTCGCCTGATGGTACTGGTTTGAATATACAACTTTCAGAAGCATTTCAAGCTAATTATTTAACTCCATGGCATCGCTATTATATACCCGGTGTAGTGGGTGTTGATTACCGGAATGGAGTAATCAGAATTGAAGACTATGGAACATCGTTGTATGTTTATTATAACGGAGCAGCTTTTGCCCGAATTGATTTAGCAGATTTGGTGGGTAATAATTACACTTCGGCAATGGTTTATAATAATCAAGGTAGTTTAGTAGGAGCTTGTTCTAATATTTGGGTGCCACAAACAGGTAAATTAGGAGTTGCAGGTCGCTTTGGAGCTGCTAATCAATCTGTCAATGTGTATAGATTAACAATAAGTGGACAAGGAACTGCTACAAAAATAGAAACTGTTACTTCGAAAAATAACGTTTACCAATCAGGTTCCAATATAGTTGTCGATTTGAATGGCTTAAACGGATCGCAGTCAATTTTGATTTATGATATTAATGGCAAAAATTTAGTATCACGTCAAGCAAATGGTGGTGAAAAACTACTCATTACTAAGGCATTAAACAGCGGCGTTTATATGGTTAAAGTTCAGGGTGCTGAAAAAACAATACAAACAAAACTGATTGTAAAATAAATTAGTAGTTAAAACTTTTATCCAAACTTATTGAGTTCATTTCTAATTAATCGTTATTGATTTTTAGGAATGGACTCAATATTAAAATTTTAGGTGGTATATAGTTCACATGTGTTATCTTACGTGAAAACAAACAAATAAAAATCTTATGACAAGCTTAAATTTCAACTCAAATAAGTGTCTAAAAAACATCAATTTCTTATTTCTGTTAGTTAGCTTTTTATTTACTATGGCTGCACAAGCAATAGATCATGTGGATAATAGTCAGTTAAAAACTATTACTAGCCCCAATAGTATTCATTATAAGGTATTTATATTGTCTGGGCAATCAAACGGTGCAGGAGTGGCTGCTAATACAGATTTCCCGGTTGAATATCAAGCAGAACAAACCAATGTCCAAATCTGGGCTGGAATGCAAGTTGACGCTTCATTAACTAATCAGTGGATAAATGTAAAACCAGGATTTGGAACTAATTTAACAGTTTCGGGTTGCGAATTATCTTTTGCCCGGGAAATTTCAAAGCGATTTCCAAACGAACATATCAGAATAATTAAAGGAGCTTGGGCTGCTACTTCAATGGTGGACTATTGGCTTTCTCCATCGGCTGGAACTCCTGCCAAAGAGGACTTTTATCATTTGTTGATTAATTCTACAATTAAGCCGGCATTAAATAATATTACTGCCAATGGCGATAGTTATGAATTAGCCGGTTTTCTTTGGATGCAAGGTGAGTCCGACGCTATTACACAAGCAAGTGCCAACGTTTATGAATCAAATTTAAGCAATTTTATAAATGATATCCGGAAAGATTTAAACGTTGAAAAAATGCCATTTATAATTGCTAAAATTGATGCAGTGCCTTCCTGGTCATTTAATGCGATTGTTCGTCAAGCCGAGGACAATGTTGCATCGAAACTTCAATCTGTTGGGATTTTCGATACACATGGTTTTGAAACGGATGGAGTTCATTATCTTGCTGCAGGATATGTAAAAATGGGAATTCAGTTTGCCAACCAATATATCAATGTATTTGCTACAAATATAGAAACTGTTACTTTGAAAAATAATGTTTACCAATCAGGGTCAAATATAGTTGTCGATTTGAATGGCTTAAACGGGTCACAGTCAATCCTGATTTATGATATTAATGGCAAAAATTTAGTTTCACGTCAGGCTAATGGAGGCGAAAGACTACTCATTACAAATGGATTAAGTAGTGGTGTTTATGTGGTTAAAGTTCATGGAGCTGAAAACACAATTAAAACAAAACTGCTAGTAAAATAAATTAGTAGTAAAAACTTTTATCCAAACTTATTGAGTTCATTTCTAATTAATCGTTATTGATTTTAGGAGTGAATTCAATATTAAAATTTGGCGTGGTATATTGCACACATTTGTTATCCTACATGAAAACAAACAAATAAAAATCTTATGACAAGCTTAAATTTCAACTCAAATAAGTGTCTAAAAAACATCAATTTCTTATTTCTGTTAGTTAGCTTTTTATTTACTATGGCTGCACAAGCAATTGATCATGCGGATAATAATCAGTTAAAAACAATTGCCAATTCAAATAGCACTCATTATAAAGTGTTTATATTATCTGGTCAATCAAACGCCGTAGGTATGGCTCCAAGTTCAGATTTTCCAACGGATTATCAAACAGAACAGACCAATGTCCAAATTTGGGCTGGAATGCAAGTGGACGCTTCATTAACTAATCAGTGGATAAATGTAAAACCAGGATTTGGAAGTGTTTTGACCAATTCGGGCAGTGAATTATCATTTGCAAAAGAAATTTCCAAACGATTTCCAAACGAACATATCAGAATAATTAAAGGGGCTTGGGCTGCTACTTCAATGGTGGATTATTGGCTTTCTCCATCGGCTGGAACTCCTGCCAAACAGGACTTCTACCATTTGTTAATTAATTCTACAATAAAGCCGGCATTAAATAATATTACGGCTAATGGAGATAGTTATGAATTAGCCGGTTTTCTTTGGATGCAAGGTGAGTCCGACGCTAATGCACAAGCAAGTGCCAACATTTATGAATCAAATTTAAGTAATTTCATAAATGATATCCGGAAAGATTTAAACGTTGAAAAAATGCCATTTGTAATTGCTAAAATTGATGTAGTACCTTCCTGGCCATTTAATGCGATTGTTCGTCAAGCCGAGGACAATGTTGCATCGAAACTTCAATCTGTTGGGATTTTCGATACACATGGTTTTGAAACGGATGGAGTTCATTATCTTGCTGCAGGATATGTAAAAATGGGAATTCAGTTTGCCAATCAATACATCAATGTAGCACCTAAAGTTTACGTTTCCCAAATTTGGGATGATGCCATACTAAATGATTTGAGACTGATTGGTATACTCAAAAAATACAATGCAAAAGCTACATTTGCCATCGATGCAGGCGATTTAACTGAAGTGAGGCAACCACAAGCCTGGGTGGTTAATGGTACCGCTTTTGGTAAAGTTTCAATTAGTGATATTAAAACCATTTATACAGATTTTGAGGTTGCTAACCACGGACTCACTCACCAAGCTTTGCCAACACTAACCGAATCCGAAAGAACTAAACAAATTGTCGATTCAAAAAAATTGTTGGAATCCTGGCTGAATCGTCCAATTGATGGGTTTGTTTATCCGGGTTGCCCTTACGACGCAGCATCTGAAAATTCAGTAAAAAACGCAGGACATTCCTGGGCGAGAACTTGCGAAAATACCCCCGATTTTTGTTCTAATACAAATGCCTTTGAATTTAGAACAACTGTACCATTCAACGCAGCCAACTTTTGGACTGAGTTTAACAGAATAAAAGCTACAGGTGGAGTTTTTACTTTTTGGGG
>JBAWXD010000269.1:0-4642 GCA_037144275.1 Paludibacter sp.
TTTGGACTGAGTTTAACAGAATAAAAGCTACAGGTGGAGTTTTTACTTTTTGGGGACATGCATTTTTTAGCACCGAAGCCGAATGGACAGATATTGAATCTAAGATTGCTCAACTTTCGCAAGATCCGCTTGTGATTTGGACCAATACGTCTGATCTTTTCAACAAATTTAATGACCATTGTTCATCTGTTAACATAGTACCTGTAGGCAAGAACAATTATCAACGGAAGTTTTGAAATGCACGTTGCAAAATCAGTTGATGTCGGTTTGCCAGATGTAATACAGACCACCGTTACATCAAACCGGGAGTTAGAAGGTAATAGAAAAAATAATCATTAATTATTATTAATTGAATAATTAACAATTTTTGATTTTTTTATAATTATAGAAGCAGACAAAATACCAATAACCGCAAAATAAAATGAAAATACTTAGAAATTTGACTATTTGTTCGCTAATTCTTCTTAGTTCTTTTATTGGTTTTTCCGCAGCTCTTCAACACATGCCGACGGAGGTGGAAACGTTTGCAAACAACAAAGTAAATTCTCATAAACTCCCATTAAATAAGGAGTTTATGTCTGAAATAGATGCTTTAAAAGCAGGTTTTCTCAATCCTCCCGATTCTTCGCGGCCTGGTGTGTATTGGTATTTTATGGATGGTAATATTTCCAAGCAAGCTATTACTGCTGATCTGGAATCAATGAAAAAAGTTGGTATTGGTACAGTGCTTTTTCTGGAAGTTAATGTGGGTATTCCCCGGGGAAAAGTTGATTTCATGAGCGAAGAGTGGATGAATCTGTTTACCCATATTGTTCGTGAATCAGAACGGTTAGGCATTACTATAACCCTTGGGGTTGGTCCCGGTTGGACAGGAAGTGGTGGTCCCTGGGTTACAGGAACTCAGTCAATGAAGCATTTAGTCTGTAGTACAATCAAAGTTTTCGGGAATGAAAATAGAAAAATCATCATTCCCAAAGCAGCTCCAATGAATCCTTATTTTGGAGAAGGATCATTTACACCTGAACTAAAACAACGTTGGTTAGACTATTACGAAGATGTTACAATATTGGCATTCCCAACTCCAACAGGAGATTTTAAGATTAGTGATATTTTAGAAAAAGCACTCTATTACAGACCTCCATATACCTCCATGGCCGGAGTAAAAGCTTTTTTTCCATCGTATGCCAATTATGAGGAACCAAAAGGGAGTGCTATATCATCAACTAATATCATTGATGTAACCAAATTTTTGAAATCAGATAATATATTGGATTGGAAAGCACCTTCTGGGAATTGGACGATTATGCGCTTCGGATGCAGAAATAATGGTGCGGTAACCCGCCCTGCTCCTCTTCCTGGTGTGGGATTTGAAGCCGACAAGTTTGATACCACTGCCATTAATGCTCATTTGGCAAACTTCACCGGTAAGTTGCTTGAAAGAATTGGCACTCCCAATAAAAATCTACAAGGTGGTTTAAAATTTCTCCACATGGACAGTTGGGAGATGGGAGCACAAAACTGGACTGCTAAATTTAGAGAGGAATTCAAAAAGCGTAGAGGCTACGACCCACTACCATTTTATCCTGTTTATGCTGGATTAGTGGTGGAGAGTTTAGAAAAAAGTGAACGTTTTTTATGGGATTTGCGCCAAACGTCACAGGAACTTGTTATCGAAAATCATGCTAAGTATTTAAAAAAGTACGGACAAAAATATAATTTGGGCTTTTCTATCGAACCTTATGATATGAACCCCACTGCCGATATGGAATTAGGTGCAGTTGCCGATGTACCAATGGCTGAATTCTGGAGTAAGGATTATGGTTTTAATTCTTCTTTTAGTTGTATTCAAGCGGCTTCCATTGCACATATTGAAGGCAAAAAAGTGGTTGCTGCAGAATCATTTACCGCTTATCTCGATGCATGGAAACAATATCCTGGGTCGATGAAAAACCAGGGCGATTGGGCTTTTGCTACCGGAATTAATAAATTTATGTATCATACTTATCAGCACCAATCACTACCCGAAAACCTGAAACCGGGAATGACCATGGGCCCTTATGGCGTACATCATGACCGTAGTCAAACCTGGTGGTCGATGGCTGATGCATATCACAACTATGTGGCTCGTTGCCAATATATTTTGCAACAAGGCAAACCGGTTGCTGACATTCTTTACCTTACTCCCGAAGGAGCACCGCAGGTATTTCGTGCACCAGCATCAGCGCTTACGAGTGCTGATGATTTGACTAATTCACTCTCATTTACTGTAAAAGATGAAATATTACCGGGACAAGCCAAAGAAGATTTCCTACCCGATCGAAAAGGTTATAATTTTGATGGATGTTCGCCGTCTCAGCTATTTAAAGCTACAGTGAGTAAGGGTAAAATTATTTTTCCATCGGGAGCAAACTACAGCTTATTGGTATTACCCAAAACTGAAACTATGACTCCTGCATTATTAGCCAAAATTGAATCGTTGGTAAAAGCAGGAGCCACTGTGATTGGTAATCCACCACGAAAATCGCCAAGTTTAGTGAATTATCCTGAGTGCGATATACAAGTTGGAGAAAAAGCAAAAATGATGTGGGGAGAATTAACTACCCCGGAGGAAATTTCAAATCATGCGTTTGGCAAAGGTAAAATTTATTGGGGAGGGGCTTTCTCACAAATTAAATATCCGGAACTATATCCGGAATATAACAGAACAGCGAGCTTGCTTAGGAAAATGGGAATTCAGGAAGATTTTATGTCAACCGGTCCTGTACGTTATACGCATAAACAGATTGATTCAGGAGATTTGTATTTTGTTTCAAACAAATCGAACAGTACTATAAATACAAACTGTTTCTTTAGGGTGAAAAAAGGTACACCGGAGTTGTGGAATCCAATGTCAGGAGAAACTCGTCAACTATCAGATTATGTAGTACTAAATGGTCAAATTCAAATTCCATTACAATTTGAGCCTTACGAAAGCTATTTTATTGTATTTAACAAAACCGGTAAAGTTAAAATAGTACAGAATCCGATAAATACAAACTTTTCCGAACCGCTTGTTATCTCTCAGATTAGTTCTCCTTGGAATGTGTCTTTTGATGCGAAATGGGGCGGACCTGCAACTATCAAATTTGACACACTCGTTGACTGGACAACCAGAAAAGAAGAAGGAATAAAATATTATTCAGGAATAGCTACCTATCATACGGTGATTGAATTCTCAGAAAAAACTGTTACAGATAAAAAATCTGATATTTTTATCGATTTGGGTGAGGTAAACAATATGGCTAGAGTACGGATTAACGGTAAAGATATGGGTGTCGTTTGGAGTGCTCCATTCCGTGTAAAAATCTCAGACGCAGTAGTCGTTGGCGAAAACAAAATTGAGATTGAAGTGGCAAACCTTTGGCCCAACCGGTTGATTGGTGATGAACAAAAGCCGGATGACGGGATTAAAAACGGATTATGGCCTGATTGGCTGCTTGATGGAAAACCAAGAACAACGGGCAGGTATACATTTACAACCTTTAAGCATTATAGCAAAGATTCAAAATTATTGAAATCCGGATTAATGGGTCCGTTGAAAATAATAACCATAAAAAAAATGTAGTCATGAAGAAATTTATTTTTTTAGCTTTTCTGTTCATTTCAATTTGGGCACAAGCTCAATCTATTGCAGATCCAGCTACCTATCTGTCTGACCTGAAATCAGAAATGAAAGTAGAATGGCCTAAAAACCGGACGATTAATATTGTTTTCCACGGGCATAGTGTGCCTTCCGGATATTTTAAAACGCCCAGGGTAAATACACTGGAAGCTTATCCTAATTTATTACTGAAAGAGTTAAAGGAAATTTATCCATTTACCGTTTTCAACATTATTGTTACTGCCAAAGGAGGCGAAAATTCTGTTTTGGGAGCCGAACGATTTGAACGCGATGTGCTTATTCACAGGCCTGATATACTATGTATTGATTATGCTTTAAATGACCGTTTATGCGGTATTGAAAAGGCATATACAGCATGGAGTCAGATGATTAAACAAGCAAAAGAGCGGGGTGTAAAAGTCATTTTATTGACACCTTCGCCTGATCAAAGCGTTGACTATTCCAACCCGAACAATGAGTTGAAAAAACATACAGATCAAATCCGTAAAATAGCATTGGAGAATCAAGTAGGGCTTTCCGATACTTATCATGCTTTTGAATTTCTTTACCCTGATAAGGAGAAACTTAGCAAATATATGGCACAAGTTAATCATCCAAACCAATTGGGGCATGAATTGATTGCCAACGAATTAATGAAATGGTTTAAATAATTGCTACCGTGGTATGTTTAAAGTTTGCACCGATGTAAGCAAACAATCTGCGGTGCTAGTGTAAAACTAATCTCTGGTGTTTATATATTGGATATTACTTCAAGCAATGGAGCAAAACAACAGTTTAAAATTGTAAAAAGTAAATCACTTGTTCCTCTGAATAATTTATTTATATTCTATTAAAACAGACATTTATCGATTAAATAATTAATACTAAATTTAAAACAAAAAATTATGAAAAAAATCAACCTTTTTCAGTATGCAAAGACTTTATGGGTCTTAATGAGTTTATTTTTTGCCTTTTCGACAAATGCAATTGCATCTTCCTCTT
>JBAWXD010000270.1:0-4638 GCA_037144275.1 Paludibacter sp.
TTATGAAAAAGTACAAAGGCAAGCGTACAACACTTACTTTTCAATTGTATTCTTAATTAACCGGAATAAAATCCAAGCGTTAATGACCAATACTAAGCGCTAACTTTAGCAATCCATTTGTCGCCACGATTTCTCGTCCAAACAGATAATTGTTACCACCTTTATAATCAGTTACAATTCCACCTGCTTCTTTTACAATCAAAGCACCGGCAGCCACATCCCAGGGTTTGAGGTCATATTCCCAAAAAGCATCAAAGCGTCCACAAGCTACATATGCTAAATCAGTAGCTGCAGAACCCATCCGACGAACACCACGTGCATTTTTCATGGCCCATTTAAGCGTCTCCATATAATCATCCAGTCGACTGAAGTCTGAGTATGGAAAACCCGTAGCCACTAAAGCATCGTGAATATCTGCTCTTTTGGAAACCTGAATCGGCCGAGTATTGAGGTAAGCCCCACCGTTTTTCCATGCATAAAAACACTCGTCACGACCAACTTCGTAAACCACTCCAAGAACCAGTTCATCCTTGTCGAGTAAGGCAATGCTTACCGCATAAATTGGGACTCCCTGTATATAGTTGGTTGTTCCATCCAGCGGGTCAATCACCCAGTTGAAGCGTTCACCGTGAATATCGGTTGTGCCCTCTTCGGCAATAAATCCCGATTCTGGTAATAATTGTTGAAGTTGCTCTATAATTTGTTTTTCGGAAGCTTTATCGACATAACTCACCAGATCGTGCATTCCTTTGCTCTCGATCCTATTGTCATTGAATGTTTTGCGTTCTTCAGCCATAAATTGGCCGGCCATTTTTGCGATTTCACACGTAGCAAGTGTGAGTTGTTTGTAAGTTGCGGTCATACTTTGGTGATTAAGATATTTGGCAAAGGTACTGGTTTTAGAGGCAAAAAAAACAAATTTCATTTTTAAATATGTCATTAATGCTATTACTTTAAGTCATAGTATAATATTGCAAAAAGGAATAATGCAATTGTTGATTTGTTCCTTTGGCTAAAAAAATCAATATGTAAGGTCAACTTTTAGATTAAGTGGTGCTCCATAGCATCAATTGCCGATGTGGAAAGATTAGAATATTAAAAAAATGACCTATAAAAATGAAATTCGGAAAATCCTTTTTACCTTTGTCGGAAATTAATATTATTTTAATACAGCATGAAACAATTTTTTTTTTCAGTTTTGATAGTTATGTTAAGTAGTTTTTTGAATGCGCAGCAAGTAATTAAACTTTACCCAAACGGTCCAAAAGAAAGTAATGAACTTAGCGTTCCGGAAAATTATCGGGATTCAGGGTTTTTAATGAATATTTCCGAGCCACGAATACTTGCATTTCCAGTTGCCAAAGAAAAAGCCAACGGAACAGCTGTTCTGATTTGTCCCGGAGGAGGATATAGTGGTGTGGCATTTCGACATGAAGGAAGTGATTTTGCCAAATGGTTTAACAAATTGGGAGTAAGTGCTTTTGTGCTTTACTACCGCATACCAAACGGACATTCATCTATTCCACTTACCGATGCACAAACCGCACTGGCAATCATTCATAAACGTGCAAACGAATGGAATATCGATAAAAATAAAATTGGTATCATGGGATTTTCGGCCGGGGGACATTTGGCATCGACAGTAGGAACTCACTTTGAAACTAAAGACCAACGTCCGGCTTTTATGATTTTGGGCTATCCGGTTGTAACAATGGATAGCACATTAACTCATCGTGGTTCAAGAAATAATCTATTGGGCAAAAAACCCTCTGATGAGTTAGCGAAACTCTATTCGAATGAACTTCAAGTGACAAAAAAAACACCTCCGACCTTTATTGTACACGCCACGGATGATAAAACAGTTCCAGTTAAAAATAGTATTCAGCTTTATCAGGCATTGAAAGAGAAGAAGATTGAAGCTGAGCTGGACACTTTTGCAGTTGGTGGACATGGATTTGGAATGCGAAAACGGAATATTCCGGTAGATAACTGGACAGATTTATTGAAATCGTGGATGTTGAAAAATAAACTTATCAGGTAAACTTATGCTTCAGGAAGAAACCAACGATGCAGTTGCTCTGCTTCAACAACTTATAGCAATTCCGTCCTTTAGTCGCGAAGAAACGGCTGTAGCTGATTTTTTAGAACGTTACATAGAACTAAAAGGCTATGTCGTTTCACGAAAAGACAACAATATCTGGTTGTTGAGTCCCGGATTTGATCCTGTTCGCCCGACCATTTTGCTAAATTCACATATTGATACCGTGAAACCTGTTGCCGGTTGGGTTCACGATCCGTTTATTCCATTATTAGAAAATGGAAGATTGCTTGGACTTGGAAGTAACGATGCCGGAGCAAGTGTCGTTAGTTTGTTATATGCTTTCTTTTACTTAACTCAAGGTCAACAGTCATATAATCTGATTTTTGCAGCCAGTGCCGAAGAAGAGGTATCCGGCAAAAATGGCATTGAAAGTTTGTTACAGGAATTGCCGAAAATTGATTTTGCTATCGTAGGCGAACCGACACAAATGAACATGGCTGTGGCCGAAAAAGGATTGATGGTGCTGGATTGCACTTCAACTGGAATAGCCGGTCATGCAGCGCGTAACGAAGGAAAAAATGCCATTTACAAAGCCATGCAGGATATTGAGTGGTTTCGTTCATTTGAATTTCCTAAGAAAACTGATTTGCTTGGACCTGTGAAAATGTCTGTTACTCAAATCACTGCCGGAACGCAGCACAATGTTGTTCCTGACAAATGCAGCTTTGTAGTGGATGTTCGCAGCAACGAACTGTATTCCAACGAAGAAATATTAGAAGAAATTCGTTCTAATGTGGATTGTAATGTGGAGGCTCGCTCTACTCGCTTGAGTTCAACCGCTACACCACTTGACCATTCTATTGTAAAACGTGGTCAGGAGTTGAATTTATCTATTTTTGGTTCACCCACTTTATCCGATCAGGCATTAATGCCATTTCCAAGCTTAAAAATGGGACCCGGCGATTCTGCACGGTCTCACACAGCTGATGAGTATATTCTTACAAGTGAAGTAGTTGATGCTATTCAAATTTATATTGATTTGCTGGACAAATTAGAAATCTGACATGATTAAGAAGTTCAAGAACTGGATCAAAACTAAACCAGATAAAATGAGGTTAGCCATTTATTTTGGTTTATACTTTATTTATTGGTTTATAATGTGGTTCATTTGGGATGCCGTAATTTTAAGAGAATATCACAACATCTTCCATTATCTTTTTTACGGTTTATGGATGTCTATCGGTTGGCTTTTATTCAACAAATGGGATTTGATAAAATCATGTTTTAATCGGAAAAAATAAGTCAGGTTTTATGTAAGAAATTTAAGTATTTTGAGTCTATTTATATATGGTTTAACTTTAAAAAGATAAATATGAAAAGATACTCCTTCCTTCCGTTTCTTTTCTATGTGTTTTTTGCTCAAGCACAGAATATTACATTGAAAATCAACATTCAGACAGAAGACAATAAATGCCAGTCTGACTTTACAACTAAAAAAATAATCATAAAAAACACTGGAGTTTCTACTTCAAAGCCAGTAAAAACACTTTCCTCACAAAAATGCGAAAACGAATTTCTTATTCCTAGAAAAGCCGGTAAATACCAACTGAAAGTAACAGCTGATGCGTATCTGCCCGATTCCTTGAATTTTGAAATAACTGAAAACGCTACTCCTTTACAATTGCCGGATATACAACTTCGTACACGCAAAAAAGAAGTAAATCTGAATGAAATAACCGTTGTCGGAAATAAGCAGGAATTTATCAAAGTAGATGCAGACAAAACAACCTATCTCGTTAAAGGAAATCCTTCTTTGACATCGGGATCGATGGAAGATGCTGTCAAGAAGATACCGGGCGTAATTAAATCCTCAACCGGCGACCTGACTTTTAATGGTCGAAATCTGACTGTATATATTGATGGTTCGCCCGCAAATCTTTCAGGTGAAGATTTAAAATCATTTTTGCAGGGATTACCGGCAAATTCTATTGACAAAATTGAACTCGTTGAAAATCCGGGAGCATCATTTGAAGCCAATACCAATGGTAGCGTGATAAATATAATAACACGCTCAGTAGCATTGAATTCGTTTAACGGTACGCTGAATCTGCATTATGGAAACAGCGAAGGACACGATAAATACTCACCGTCGCTGTTAATGAACGGGAAAATCAAAAAAGTAAACTGGCAACTTCAAACCGGCTTTAATTCTCATGAAGTAGCTATACAATCTAAAACTGACCTGACATACAACGACAATAATGATAAACTCAAAGGGTTGGTTTTTACCCATGATGGAATTTCTAAGGAATTAAACAATAATTTTTACTTCCGTCCCATGGTTAATTTCAGGCTTACACCCCATTCAAACCTGATTTTCAACTACAATCTGAACATCGCAAACAATACAAGTAATGACTCGACAAATAATTTTACTCAAAATCTTCCAGCACCTTCTCAATTAAATTATTACTCGTTATACACTAATCAAAACCGGAATGCAAACCACGAATTAGTGGGAAAATTCAAAACCCAGTTGGATTCGGCAGGTGGAAAAAATCTTCAAATAACTGGTTATTTCTCCAATTATACCCGAC
>JBAWXD010000271.1:0-4623 GCA_037144275.1 Paludibacter sp.
TTCGTGAAATTGTACAGTGTACCAATCCGGTTTGTATTACTAATAATCAACCGGTTACAACTCGTTTTCATGTTCAAAATCAGAATGGACAAATTGTACTGAAATGCCATTATTGTGAACGCGAAGTGGTTCAGGAAAAAGTAAAAATCAAATAATTTACAATTTATCCATTTAGGATTTACAATTGAATTTCTCAGTTTTCTGAAATTAATTCTTGTAATTCGTCAAAAATAAAATAAATTCGTGGCAAAAAAAATATGTTGGAAACCCGGAACGTTGATTTATCCTTTACCGGCTGCGTTGATTTCGTGTGGAAGTACGCCCGAAGATTATAACTTATTCACCGTAAGTTGGATGGGAACCATTTGTTCTAATCCACCCATGTGCTATATATCAGTTCGGAAAGAGCGTCATTCCTACAATATTATCAAAGAAAGCGGTGAGTTTGTGATTAATTTGACTAACGAAGATTTGGCATTTGCTGCCGATTGGTGTGGTGTGCGAAGCGGGAAAGATTACAATAAATTTGCTGAAATGAAACTTACAGCTGTACAAGGAGAAATGGTAAAAGCGCCAATTGTACTGGAATCGCCCTTGTGCATTGAATGTAAAGTAAAGGAAATCATTGAATTAGGTTCGCACGATATGTTTATTTCAGACGTGATTAATGTGCAAGCCGATAGCCAATACATTGACCCTGAAACTGATACGTTCAAGTTATCGGATGCCAAACTGATAGCTTATTCACATGGTCATTATTACAAATTGGGTGAAGAAATCGGTAAATTTGGATGGACTGTGCAGAAGAAAAAAAAATAATGTGCCAATTTTCAATATGCCAATGTGTTAATTGAAAAAGTTACGAATAATAAATCAGAAAAAACGTTTAGCTGTTTACTATATTCTTGTTTACTGACAGATGAAACACGAAATCGACATATCATCATGGAAACGTAGAGAACATTTCGAAGTTTTCAGAAACTTTGACGAACCTTTGTTCGGGATAACTGTTCGTGTAGAATGTTCGGCAGCTTATCAAAAAGCAAAGAACTTCGGTTGGCCTTTTTCGTTATATTATTTGTATTTATCGATGAAAGTTGCAAACGAAATTGAAGAGTTTCGTTATCGCATTGAAGGTGATAAAGTGCTTTGCTATGATAGCGTGGGTGCCGGTCCAACTATATTTCGCGAAGATGAGACTTATGGATATGCTTATATGCCATACAATGAAGATATTGAGGAATTTATGAAACAAGCAACTACCGAAGTGGAACGTGTAAAAGCTGAACGTGGGTTGAAATTTCCATACTCGGGCGAAGATATTTTGCATTATTCAACGCTTCCGTGGGCCGATTTTACATCAACAAGCCATGCACGTAAGTTCGATGCAAGCCGGAGTATTCCAAAAATTACTTTTGGTAAAATTACACGAGAGGGCGAGAAAATGTGGATGCCGGTTTCGGTTCATGTTAGTCATGCATTGATGGACGGTTTTCATGTTGGAAAATTTGTGGAGCGATTTCAGGAACTACTAACAGCCCCCTAATTCCCCCACAGGGGGACTTTTCAAGAATTCTAAATTTTTGAAATTATGAGAAACAAAAAATAAAGCATATTTAAAATGAAATAAATTAAATAATTATATAATAAACAAACTAATTAAAAGTCCCTCCTTCGGAGGGATTTAGGGAGGCCTAAAATGAAAAGAGACCAGGTTATTTTTGACATTATTGCACGCGAAAAACAGCGTCAATTAAAAGGAATTGAATTAATTGCATCCGAAAACTTTGTAAGTGAGCAGGTTATGGAAGCTATGGGTTCCGTATTAACCAACAAATATGCCGAAGGTTATCCGGGCAAACGCTATTATGGCGGTTGCGAAGTGGTAGACGAAAGCGAGCAAATTGCTATCGACCGTTTGAAAGAAATTTTCGGGGCTGAATGGGCTAACGTTCAGCCACACTCCGGCGCTCAGGCTAATGCAGCTGTATTTTTAGCTTGTTTGAATCCGGGTGATAAATTTCTAGGATTAAACTTATCACATGGCGGTCACCTGTCACATGGTTCGTTGGTGAACAGCTCCGGAATACTCTACAAACCTTGCGAATATAACGTTGACAAAGAAACCGGACGTGTTGACTATGAACAGATGGAAGAAGTTGCAGTTCGTGAACAACCCAAATTAATCGTTGGGGGTGGCTCGGCATATTCGCGCGAATGGGACTACAAACGCATGCGTGAAATTGCCGACAAAGTAGGTGCTCTGCTGATGATTGACATGGCTCACCCGGCTGGTCTTATTGCTGCAGGATTGCTGGAAAATCCTCTGAAATGGGCTCATATCGTCACTTCAACCACTCACAAAACTCTTCGTGGACCTCGTGGTGGTATCATTTTATTAGGTAAAGATTTTCCAAATCCATGGGGGAAAACCACTCCAAAAGCTGAAATAAAAATGATGTCTGCCCTACTCGACTCTGCTGTTTTTCCCGGAATTCAAGGCGGTCCACTGGAACATGTTATTGCAGCTAAAGCTGTTTCATTTGGCGAATGTTTAGAACCTGAATATAAAATTTATCAGACTCAGGTACAGAAAAATGCTGCTGCTCTGGCAAATGCGTTGATTTCTCGTGGATTTACCATCGTTTCCGGCGGTACTGATAATCACTCTATGTTGGTGGATTTACGTTCAAAATTTCCAGAACTGACAGGAAAAGTGGCTGAAAAAGTATTGGTTGAAGCCGATATTACGGTGAATAAAAATATGGTTCCTTTCGATAGTCGTTCTGCTTTCCAGACATCCGGTATTCGTCTTGGAACTCCGGCTATCACAACCCGTGGTGCAAAAGAAGATTTGATGGTGGAGATTGCTGAAATGATTGAAACTGTTCTTTCAAATGTTGAAAATGAAGAAGTTATCAAATCAGTTCGTGAGCGCGTAAATAAAACAATGGAAAAATTCCTGCTTTTTGCACAATAAAAAACAGCGGTAAGCTGCAGACGGTAAACAGTTAGCAAATGTTTTTTTACCGATTGCTGCTTACTGTTTGCCGTTAAATTTATTTTATATGATTGAAAGAATCTTCGAACTTTCCGAGTTAACAGACACGACTGTTTTTTATGGAGTGAACAACAATAATGTTCATTTAATAAAAAACTTGCTTCCCAATGTGCGGTTTTCTGCACGGGGAAACGTTATCAAACTATCAGGAAATGAAGGAGATATAAATAATCTGTACGCGATTCTTGAAAAATTGGAAAGGTTTTGCATTGATAATAATATTCTGACTGAAGAGAATATTATTGAAATTGTAAAAGGCAGCGAACCGGTTGAAATTAAATTTGAAAACCTGATTTTGCACGGTGTAAATGGAAAATCCATTATGGCACGCACCGCCAATCAGCAAAAACTGGTCAAAGATTTTGAAACCAACGATTTACTTTTTGCCATCGGACCGGCTGGTTCAGGAAAAACCTACACAGCCATTGCTTTGGCAGTTCGTTCGTTGAAAAACCGCGAAGTAAAAAAGATTATTCTCAGCAGACCGGCAGTGGAAGCGGGCGAGAAACTTGGTTTTCTGCCCGGCGATATGAAGGAAAAAATCGATCCGTACCTGCAACCGCTTTACGATGCTTTGCAGGATATGATTACACCGCTGAAACTGAAAGAATATCTGGAAAACGGAACTATTCAGATAGCACCACTGGCGTTTATGCGCGGACGGACACTGAGCGATGCGGTGGTTATTCTGGACGAAGCGCAAAACACCACTACCATGCAGATAAAGATGTTTCTGACACGCATGGGACTGAATGCCAAAATGATAGTAACCGGTGATATGACGCAAATTGATTTGCCTTACGCTCAGAAATCAGGGTTAATTGACGCGTTGGAAGTGCTGAAAAACGTAAAAGGAATAGCAAAAGTTGAATTTGATGTAAAAGATATTGTGCGTCACAAGCTGGTTCAACGAATTGTGGAAGCGTATGAGAAAAATAAGTCAAAGGTTTAATTAATTGGTAAATAAACATTTAATACTAACATAAGCTTTATTTATAATCTATCAAAAATAAATTGCCAATTTAACAAAACTAATAGAGTATGAAAAAGATAATTTTTTCTTTGTTGATTTTAATCATTTCAAATTCAATTTTTGCTTTTGAAAATTATTGGAAATTTTTAACTGACACGATATTTTCTATTCAATATCGTGGTACTTATAGTCCCTATACTGATACTTATGATAGAATTGGTACCGATGAAGAATTAGCAGAAAGAAATTATTCAATGCTTATTGTTCTTCAAGTTAAAGATAGTTTCTGCATAAAAAAGATATACAAACCTTATTCTTTAAAGGATCTTAATAGAATGTGTATAAATGATAATTATGTCATTGTTCCCACAAGTAACAACGGAACCCCTATATTAATTGGATTTCCTTCATTCCTTTATATCCCAGATTATAAAGTTTATTCAACTATTTATGGTTGTAGAAAGACTTTCTCTGAAAATGGCGATTTTTTAAAAGGATTTTACACTGGATTAACATTAGGTTATCGAAAACTTTTCATTAAGTTAAGATTAAAATTGAACTACAACACATATAATGATCCAAATTATAT
>JBAWXD010000272.1:0-4564 GCA_037144275.1 Paludibacter sp.
TAAATACAGACATTGCTCCGTACAATATTGGTTATGACGTGGGTTGGATTGATGATAATGAATGGTTGCTTTATACTGTTGATATAGTTACAGCAGGAATTTACGATCTGAACGTTCGTTGTGCCAACGGTACAACTGCAACAGGTTGTTTGCATATCGAGATTGACAATTCATCTGTTTCGGGATTAATACCTATTTCCCCAACAGGAGGTTGGCAGACCTGGAAAGATTTTACGGTTAATGGTATTACGCTCCCTGCCGGAAAACATAAAATGAAGTTGGTTTTTGATAAAGCAGGCTATAATGTCAATGCAGTGAAATGGACTAATTCTATTTCATCAGTAGTAATCCGCCTAATGTCAGCCATTGCCGTGAACGATACAACAATCCGGTTGACTTATAATAAACCCCTTGCAACATCAGTTTTAGCTACTGTTTCTGACTTCAGAATCAATTCTGGCATCAGTCATCCGGTAAGTAAAGTAAGCTTTGATATGTCAGACGCCAACTCCTTGTTAATTTATTCGCAAAATTCTGTCTTATACGATGAAACGCTGACACTGAATTATTCAGGTTCTTCTCTTCATTCAACGGATGCTGATTTGGTTCCGGTATTTACAACTATGTTCGTGTTGAATAAAATAATGCCAAGGTATAAGCTTCCCGGAAAAATAGAATCAGAAAATTATTCCTTAATGTATGGTATTCAAACAGAAGCTTGTACCGATACCGGTGGAGGACTCGATGTGGGTTATACCACTGCGGGTGATTATATGAAATATTCTGTTTTTGTACAAACGAGTGGAAATTATAATCTGACCTTTAGAATGGCCGGGAATGGAGGTAAAGCCAGTCTATATTACGATGATGCAAGCAATACAGCTCTTATTGGTTCGCTTACTTTTAAAGCAACTGGTGGATGGCAAAACTGGCAGGATTTCATCTTGTCGGTTCCACTGTCAGCGGGTGCGCATGGCTTAAAAGTATCTGTTGATTTAGAGGGATTTAACCTGAATTATATGAATTTTGCAGTTAATCCTTCGGCTATACCATCTACTATTGCCGATGCCGCTTTTATGTTGTATCCGAATCCTGCACATAATGAATTTACGCTTGATTACAAATGCCAAAGTAATGTGGTTAGGATGGATATTATCAATCTGGAAGGAATGGTCGTGTTTTCCGATGTATTATCATTTTATGCCAACATTAGCAATACATACAAGCTAAAAAACCTTCAGAGAGGTGTATATCTGGTTAAAATCTCCGATGGCGATAAATTAATAATTCGAAAATTAATGGTAAATTAAGCAACAAAAATACATTTTAGTCCAGTAAGTACTTTCAGTCATGATTGTTACTAAATTAAAATGTTTATTCAACTGAAATCTGATCAATCTGACCGCTTTTACATAAAAGTATAAGAAAGTCTTTTATATGATTTATAAGCAAATATTTAGGGTTTAAAACTGAAAGTTTGGGGTTTACGTTGAATTTCAGGATAATCTTTAGCCCAGTCGGCAAAAGATTTCTTCAATGTATCTAAAAATACCGGAGTTTCCTGAGCACCACTGACACCGTATTTCCGATTCACAAAAAAGTATGGAACTCCACGAATGCCTAACTGACGGGCTTCTGCAATATCAAACTCTACTTTCTCTGCATAGGATTTGTTTTCAAGTATATCGCCTAGTCCATCGGTGATTAATCCGATTTCTGAAGCTAATTCAAGCAATGTGGAAACGTCATCCATATTTTTACCTTCTGTAAAATAGGCTTCAAATAACCGTTCTTCTATTTCGTTTTGTTTGCCTTGCACTTTAGCAAAATGAATCAGATTCTGAGCCCTATAGGTGTTGGCAACAACAATTTTATCGAAATTATATTCCAAACCAAATAGTTTTCCGGCTTCCAGAAACCGGTTATTCATTTGTTGTGCCTGTTCAAGTGGGAAACCTTTAATTTCGGAAAGATATTGATGAATGCTGATGGTGGGGTCAGTAACTAAATCCGGGTTCAACTGAAAACTTTTCCATTCCACTTCAATGTGTTCTTTGTCAGTAAATTGTGCCAATGCTTTTTCGAATTTATGTTTGCCCAGCCAGCAAAACGGACACATCACATCGCTCCATATTTCTACTTTCATTTTCATTTTAATTGTGTTTTGTTGTTTAGAGCAATAAACAACGGGAGAGATGCAAAGTTCAGTTATGACAGTTGTTTCAACACACTTTATACAAACAAATTATTTCCGTACCTTTGCGTTAGAATACCTTGCTATTGAACCAAAGCCGTTCCAAAGCGTTTTAATTCGCAAAAACAACTATGCAACCCCAACAATATCAATTAACCGATTTTCTTCCAACAACCAAAAAAGAACTTGAGATTCGGGGTTGGGATGAGGTGGATGTGGTCTTCTTTACCGGCGATGCCTATATCGATCATCCAGCTTTTGGTTCGGCGGTGATTGGCCGTATTCTCGAAGCGCAGGGCTTGAAGGTAGCTATTATACCTCAGCCCAACTGGCGTGACGATTTGCGTGATTTTAAAAAAATGGGGCGTCCACGTATGTTCTTCGCCATTACGGCAGGCAATATGGATTCAATGGTAAATCATTATACAGCCAATAAACGTTTACGTTCCGACGATGCCTATACACCTGATGGCAAGTCCGGTATGCGTCCGGATTATGCCACCATTACCTATGCGAATATCCTTAAAAAATTATATCCTGATGTGCCTTTGCTGATTGGAGGCATTGAAGCTTCGTTGCGCCGTTATACGCATTACGACTACTGGTCGGATAAGCTGATGCCGAGTATTCTGGTGGATACAAAGGCTGATTTACTGGTGTATGGAATGGGAGAGAAGCCTCTGGTTGAGCTGGTTAAGCAACTTAAAGAAGGCAAAACATTCAAAGAACTGACTGATATTCCACAAACATCCTATTTGTCGAAAGAGGTTCCGGCACATCCGAAATGGAAAGACCTGGAACTGGTTTCGCACGAAGTCTGTCTGAATGATAAAAAACTTTATGCTTCCAATTTCAAACATATTGAGAAGGAATCGAATAAATTCGAAGCGAATCGGTTGCTTCAGAAAACCGGAAATCGCTGGGTAATCGTAAATCCTCCATACGAACCATTGAAAGAGGCCGAACTGGATGCTTCCTACGATTTACCATATACCCGGTTGCCACACCCGAAATATAAAGGTAAAACCATTCCCGCATTTGAAATGATAAAGTTTTCGGTGAATATGCATCGTGGTTGTTTTGGTGGCTGTTCTTTTTGTACCATTTCGGCGCATCAGGGCAAGCACATTGTTTCACGTTCCAAAGAATCCATTCTGAATGAAGTAAAGCAAATCACACGAATGCCTGACTTTAAAGGGTATTTAAGCGATTTGGGAGGTCCGTCGGCTAATATGTACCAAATGAAAGGCAAGAATATGTATATCTGCCGTCAATGCCAGAAACCTTCCTGTATTTTTCCAAAAGTGTGTTTCAACCTGAATACCGACCACGCAGCATTGCTGGATATTTACCGTTCGGTTGATAGTTTGCCGGGTATCAAGAAATCTTTTGTAGGTAGTGGCGTGCGCTATGATATTTTGCTCGATCGCACCGACGATCCTAAAGTTAATAAGAACCACGACGAATATATCAAAGAACTGATTACAAATCACGTGTCTGGAAGATTGAAAATAGCTCCGGAACATACCTCAGACGAAGTGCTGAATATGATGCGAAAGCCCAGTTTTGCCTATTTTGGTGAGTTTAAGAAGAAGTTTGAGCGAATTAATAAGGAAGCCGGATTGAACCAACAGTTGATTCCCTATTTTATATCCAGTCATCCGGGTTGCCACAACGAAGATATGGCTGAGCTGGCAGCACTGACAAAGGATTTTGATTTTAAACTGGAACAGGTGCAGGATTTCACTCCGACGCCTATGACACTAGCCACCGAGATATATTATTCGGGCTATCATCCATATACGCTTGAACCCATTTTTACTGCCAAAAATAAAGACGAAAAGCTGGAGCAGCGCAAATTTTTCTTCTGGTATAAAGGTGAATATAAAAATGCTATTACCCGCGACTTGCAACGTATGAAACGACCCGATTTATTAAAGAAATTGTTTGATCGCTATTGATTTTATTTGTAAGAGCTAGAAGAATTAATTAGGATCAAGAGCTTATTTCCTTCTATTATTGCATTGAATTGTAAGCAATTACTTCCCGAACAACAGAATCCTAACAGTACGAATACATTCTATTTCTGTAATGAATGAGTATCATAACCACCAGCGTATGAACTTTCAAATTAGATAGTTAAGACCGATTGTTTATCATAATTTTATTTTTTATTCAGGAAGAAAACAGTATTTTTGGAAATTCAAAAAAAAATAGTTTTAATTTTAAGCTTAACATGGCAAAAGAAGTATCAGAAAATATTGCAAGAATGTACAATTCTTTAACCAACAATACTAAAATTGCCGGAAAGCTTGTTGCAGATTCTGATATTAGAATTGATGGAGAAATACTGGGAGATTTAAGCTGCAA
>JBAWXD010000273.1:0-4552 GCA_037144275.1 Paludibacter sp.
TTCCATGTCGAAAGCGTACAATTTCCCTCGAATCAGTTTAGCTGTCGGGATGCTAAAAGTTCCGTATCCACTTCCAATTTCTACTAAATCAACAATTTGAGAATCAATTTTCAATTCAGATAACAGTAAATCTGTATTAAAAAAGTCATTCCATTTCGTTTCTTCAGGCATTCCGCTGTCCCGTACTTTCATTTTCTGTCTTCTATTTTCAGATATATTTTTTTCTGTCTGTTGTTGCTAAATTACCGAAGTCATTTCTTTTTTTTCATCGGAAATGCTGCTAAGGAGCTGCTTGTTTGGGCTTTGTACACGTTTTATTCTTTTCTCTTTTTCTTGAATTTAATCACGTACAGTTTGTAACCCAAAAATCCTATAACTCCAAGTACAAGCAGTCCCCAAAGATTTAATAGAAAAACGATAATATCTTCAAAAATGCTCCAGCCATAAGATAATGAGTCCAAAATTCTATATCCGAAACCTGGTTCATACTGTTTTTTCTCGCGTGCAATTTTCTCGTAATTTACTCCCTGATTCTGATAAATAGTCATATTAATGGTGCTGAAGTTTATTTGGTCTTTGAGCGATAAATTTGCAATTCGGGCATTGTCTGCTTGTTCTTGTTTGTTTAGAAGGAGTTCTTCAGCTGAAGTTGTTTCATTCAGTTTTTTCCCTCGATTGTCAATCGCAGTTTTTAGTCGAGCTTCATTCTTGTCAGACCGTCTGATAGTTAAGTTGTTTGATAACAATTGAAGAGCAACATCGTCAGCTTTTATAACACGACTGTCAAGATATACAATGTTTCTTGAGATTTGTTTTAATGTTGTGTCAAGTTTTGTGTTTGGTACTCGTATGATAATTGAGTTTGTAACTATAAAATGTGTAACAATGACAGAAGAATCTAAACTAATTTCCTTTGTTTCAGTAGAGAAAGCATCGCTTGTTAAATTCGTATAAGTTACAAAGCCGCCAATTCGTGCAGTGATATCTTCAATGTCGTATGTGCTTTTTATAACACTTTTGACTTTAAACTTTAATTCTGCTGTCCGAACAAACTTGTGAGTCGAATCTTTCTTATTTTCAACAGCTGCTGAAGATGAAACCATTACTGCTGTACTGTCGGCTGCTGAAGCTTCTTCTGATCTTTTTCTTGGGGAACAACTAAAAAGAGCAATGGATAAAGTAATTACTAAAATTGTTTTTAGGATTTTCATGTTGTTTTTTCTTTTTGTTTTCAAATATTGGTTATGTATTTTGTTGATTTTGATTCGAACAATTCGTTTTTCTATGTTTTTCTACAATGCCAGCCAACGACTCCTTGAGCTTTGAGAAGTGGCAACATTGCCCTATCTACTTGCACATAGTTTGCATAGGCTACAAAACCTTGTTAACGCAGTATTGTAACCATTTTTAATTGCTGATTGTTATAGACCGGGCTTTTATTATTTGATGAATTTTCTTACTTCTATTTTCTTATTATTTGTAAGTTTCAAAAAATAAATGCCATTCGTCAAACTACTAATTTTCACGACCACTTTACTGTCATTTATTTGTTGATTAAGTAACTCGTTACCATATATGTCATAGATACTGACTATACAGCCAGATAACGACTCTGAAGATATCACAGTTAAATAATCTTTTGCCGGATTAGGATAAACAGAGAACAAAAAACTATCAACTGATTTTACTGAATTGATTATTTTGGTTTTTAAACATGTTGATTTAGATAGAATCTGAGTACCATTCTTAATGAGGTAAATATCATAGCAATATTCTGTATTAGATTTAATGTCTCGATCTAAAACGTACAATTCAGAAACTCCCTTCTTAAACAATATTTTATTTCGATATATATTGTAACTAAAGTTTTTGTTATTAGCAGAGTTGCTTATTTTGATATTAGCCTTTGACTCAATTGTTGATTTTACAGTATTTATTTCAAATTTAGAAATGAATGTAAATGCTGAATCTGTAAAAATAGTTGATCCAGATTTAATTATTGTCGGATTAATTCCAAATGTGGATGATGCACTTTGCACTTCAAAAAACATTTGATGCCCGATAATATAACCAGGTTTCATCGTTGAATTATAAGCACACATATTTACACTTGGCTGGCAATTAAATACATACATTGAATCATTCTGTGTAGAGTAAATCTGGCTACTAACTAAAACTTTCCCCTGATCATTTGGACTACTACAGCTACTTGAAGTATTTCCGTTTTGATCGTAAATACTAATTACATCACCTTCCGACAGAAAATTAAATGCTGAAGCATCAACCACTATGGTATGGTATTTTCCCCAACCCCAATTTACTATTACTGTACTATCAACTATATTTTCTGATTTGGAATTAAAATCAATCACTGCAATTTTATAGAACAACCTGTTTGATAAGTTTTTATTATCAGATACATTTGATTCTGTAACATAATTTCCCCCTTTAGTATAAGTGACTATTGTATCACCGTTTAATAGCGAAGAGAAATCATAAACTTTATCTCCATCAAAATCCCATTTATAACTCTTTATTATACCATCAACATCAGTGGCAGATGACTTGAAAGTCACTTCCAGAGGTACTTCACCCAATAATGGGGTAATAAAATCAGATACAATAGGTACATAATTGATTTCTCCTTTTTCCGACATGAGTAAAGGATTGTAAAGGACTTCCCCTTTGTTAATATCGTCAAGTTTATCTACTATTTTGTCGTTAATAATGGCTACATCGGTTGTACCCCACCAGTTTTGTGTTGCAGTAAGATTATTGGTTGAAGCATTCTGGATATTGTAGCTTGCATTGTTTGAAAAATTACTGTTGGTAACGCTCAGGTTCCCATTTGTATTCACTTTTATGCCGGTCGTAAATCCGGAGATAGTACTCTGATAAATAGAATCTCTTCCGACCAGCTCCAACCCAATCCCTGTTCCCGAACCTTTTATGGAAGTGTCGTGCATGGTCAGATTGTTACATACAAGCATGTGATTTGTTCCCCCGGTAATGGCACTATTGCTGATTGACACTGAACTGGCTGCACTTAAATTCATTGGCAGATTAGTAATCTGACTATTGGTAATGGTTATGCCGTAGTAATTATTCGTAGGAACAAAACTGCCACCTTCTACCCTACTGTGATTGATATTGAAATTTGCGCCACAACAACCTATTTCCCATAACGTGTTCTTTACTTCGCAACTATCAAGCCATATCCCATCGTTATACGAATCGGAAAACAAGGTGGCATTTTTTAGCAGCATCTTGTTCAATGATATTTTTTCGCTTCGTGGATAATCTCCCATTATCTGACCCGATTCCATACTCCCATTGTCCAGCAATAGCTGTGCTCCGGTGCTATATCCACTGGTTAGTACATTGCTGTTCTTAATGCGTAGATGACTGGCTTTTAATATACCACTGTTTTTATCACCCTGTACATATTCCGTTTCGTTTCCTACTTGTATGCCGATATTCCCATCCAGCATCTTAAAGTAACTAAGTTGATGCGTTGCTAAATTAGTCCCTTCAAAGTTCAGAAAACGTTTTCCTTTTTTTGTTCCACTCACATCGCTACGGAATACAATCGTATCGGCAGCAGTTCCATTAGCAAGCAGCTTACCTTTTATCAACAATTCATAATCACCGGTGTAACGAATCTCTACACCCGGCTCAATAGTCAATGTTACAGCAGCGGGAACCTGCACATCACACAATACATAATACGGACTGTTTACTTTTCGCCATACTGTATCTTTACTTATTATTCCACAAACACCTGTACCTGCATCTGTAACACCCATGCCGCTTAATCCTATCACACTTGTCTTTTCTTTCGAATTGTGATTTATAGTAAGTGTTCCGCTATTTTGTCCCAGTGACGTAGGTTTAAATGATACAGTCAATTCACATATACTGTCAGGTTTTACAGTAAAATTTGTTTTGTTTACACTGAATAATCCACTACTGGAAACAATACTACTTACAACTAAATTAGAACCTCCCTTATTGCTAATCAATAGTTTTTTGCTGATAGTATTGTTTAGTTGAGCAACACCCATGTTGATGTCGGTTGAAGATAAACTAATTACAGCTGCGGGGATTCCAGCTCTGGTATACAAACTTTCATGTCCTTCTATCTGATCATTTACTCCATCGGCTGTTGCATCGTAAGCTGTTACTGCAATGCTGTCGTTAATTGATACAGCAGTCAATGTATTAGTAGTTATATTTCCGGCATTTATAACATGTGCAAAATGAATTCCATCGGTTGAACCATAATAAATCTTGTAACCCGAAATGTCTGTTTCAGTGTTGGCTGTCCAGCTTACTACAACATTACTGCCTTGGGTCGCTTTAATGACATTCAATGGCGGAATTACAGGAGCTGTTATTTTCGGACTGCTCAACTGACTTGTAAAGCTTATTGTACCAACATTAATATCATCATTTTTATCCCACAATAATTTGGCTATATCAGTGATATTGCTTGTTCCCCACCAGTTTTGTGTTGCAGTAAGATTATTGGTTGAAGCATTCTGGATATTGT
>JBAWXD010000274.1:0-4545 GCA_037144275.1 Paludibacter sp.
ATTATCCTGTTGCTCTTTGTAACGGGTAATCTTCATACGTGCCTCTTCGATTTCAATCTTTTTGCTGGCAATTATTGCAATAATATTTGCAATTTCAGATTCAAAATTTTCCATACGGGTATTCAGACCGATAATTTCGTCTTCCAAATCCTGGACTTCAAGGGGAAGTTCACCACGTAAAATTTTGATTTCATCTATCTGAGAAACCGCTTTCTGAAGTTCATAGAGTGCCTTTAGCTTATCCTCAACGGTAATTTCTTTTTCTGCTTTTAAGTCTGTAGCCATATTGATTACAAATAATTTATGGGGTTGGTTTTACTGTCTGAAATTTGGACTGCAAATGTAGGCATTTTTTTTGAAATTATCTCAAAAAAAATGTCTTTTGTGAACTGTTCACTTTCAAAATGTCCAATATCGGCAATCAAAATGCGATTTTCAGCCTCGAAGTACTCATGATACTTAAAATCACCTGAAATATAGATATCTGCACTCGCTGAAATAGCATCTGCGAGGAACGAACTTCCGGAACCTCCACAAAGTGCAACAGTCTTTATTTTCTTGTTCAAATAGTTAGTATGACGAATAGCAGGAGTTTTGAAAATTGATTTTATCCGGTTCAAAAATACCAATTCATCTTCTGCTTCTTCCAATTCACCTACGATGCCTGCTCCTACCTGATTCCAGTCATTTTCTAGTGAAATGAAATCGTAAGCCGGTTCTTCATAAGGATGATATTTTAGTAGAGCTTCAAGCACCTTAAATTTCTGATATTCAGGTAAAATAACTTCTATACGTGTTTCCGGTTCTGAATGTAATTCAGCAATATTTCCTAAAAAAGGCTGCGCTTTTTCATTGGCTTTAAATGTTCCGATTCCTTCAACATTAAAGCTACATGAATCGTAATTCCCAATTTGCCCTGCACCGGCTTGAAACAAAGCTTCGCGTACCGCAAATGAATGAATTTTAGGAACATAGCATATCAGTTTCAACAGAGCATTTTGTTTGGGCTGAAGTATCCTAAGGTTTTTCAGTCCGATCTTTTCTGCCATTTTTCCACTTACGCCTGTCAAGACATTGTCCAAATTAGTATGAGCTGCATAAATGGCAATGTCGTGTTTAATTGCCATTTGAACACAACGTTGAACTTCATTTCCACCGACAAGCCGTTTTAATCCACTGAAAATCAGTGGATGGTGTGAAATAATCAGGTTACAATTTTTTTGAATAGCCTCTTCAATTAGCACTTCAGTAATATCGATACAAAGCAATACTGATGTAACTTCCATCTGAGAATCACCAACAAGAAGTCCGGCATTGTCATAGCTTTCCTGCAATGCCAATGGAGCAACTTCTTCGATAAGTTCACAAATTGATTTAACGATCATAAAGATCTAATTCAAAATAATTTAAGTTTCAATTATTCAGCTACAACTTCATCCTTTTCTTCAGCAATGAAATCTGTTATCTGAGCATTGATGAGAATATTGTACCAGTTTATCAATTTGCGAATATCACTTGGATAAACACGGTCACGATCATAATCCGGTAAAATTTCACCCATATAATTTCGAAGTTTATCGTTATCGGCTTTTGAATCTACTGAGCAAACTACTCCATTTTCTTTGGTTTTCACTGCTTCAAGTACCTGACCTAATGGAATTTCAATTGATTCGGTAAAAATAGCGATATCGCCCAGTGATACAACTTTATCTTTTGTATAAGCCGGAATGCGTTTCCCATCAATTAACGATTCAACAATCAACATATTTTTGCCTTGCGACACCAATTTGAAAAGACCGGGTTTACCGGTTAAGGATAAGATTTCTTTCAACATAATTTATTCAATTCATAATTTTTAATTCATAATTTTTAATTCAAGACCAAGCTTAAACAGATTATTTATGAATCTATTGATTTTAAAATTCAAGACTACAAATATACTATCAATTCTTTAATTTTCACGAATAAGCTATTATAAATTTAGTCAGTTCTTTCAGGCTAATTTTTGCCTCATAAATAGCTTTTCCGGTAATGACGGCAGGTACAGCAGCCTCATGAAGCATTTCTATATCGCGAATGGAACTTACTCCACCGCTTGCAATAAGATATAATTCGGGTTGTGCGACGAGCATTTTTTTGTAAAGTTCTATAGCAGGTCCCTGAAGCATACCATCTTTACTGATATCGGTACAAATTACTTTGTTGATTCCTTTCTCGATATAGCTTCTTATAAACGGAAGTAATTCTATATCAGTCATTTCTAACCAACCACCGACAGCAATTTTGTCACCCTTTACATCAGCACCCAGAATAATTTTATCAGAACCAAATTTCGATATCCAGGAAGTAAAAATGTCAGGATTTTTAACTGCTATACTCCCACCAGTTACCATACTTGCTCCACATTCAAAGGCTATTCGCAAGTCTTCATCTGTTTTTAAACCACCTCCAAAATCGACAATTAAGTTTGTTCCGCTAGTAATTTTTTCCAACATCTTGTGATTAACAATGTGATGTGCTTTGGCTCCATCCAAATCTACTAAATGTAACCTGCGAATACCTGCATCAGCAAACATCTTGGCTACTTCGAGCGGATTCTCATTGTATATAATTTTTTTTGCATAATCACCCTGCGAAAGGCGAACACACTTTCCATCAATCAGGTCAATAGCCGGAATTATTTCGATCACTGGTTTAGTAGTTAAATTTGACTTTTTTTAAAAGCAAACAAAAGTACTAAAAAAGGAATGATATGACAAATTGAATATTTGATTTATTGATGTTAATCAAATTTTGAATATATTTGCACTCCAAATAAAAAAATATATTATGGGATTAGATTTTGCCGAAATGTTGAAAATTGCTCCGGCTGCTGTTATTGGCCTCACAGTTCATGAATTTTCGCATGGCTATATGGCTTACAGATTGGGAGATAACACCGCAAAAAACGATGATCGGTTAACGCTTAATCCTCTGAAACACATTGACTGGCTGGGTTTCTTTTTAATTGTTGTTGCAGGTTTTGGTTGGGCTAAACCGGTTATGTTCAACCCTGACAACCTGAAAAACAAACATCGGGACGAAATTCTGATCTCATTAGCCGGACCAATTTCAAACTTTATTCTGGCTGTATTATTTCTTGTGATAGCAAGGCTGCTCTACTTTGTCGATTATTTTAGCAGCAATATAATGGGTATTCAAATAGTGAATCTGATTCTAATATGGGGAGTTGTTAACTTTGGATTATTCGTATTTAATCTAATTCCTATTCCTCCATTGGATGGTTCGCACTTCTATCTGACCTATTTAAAGGACATTAACCCATCACTGATGATGAATATGTATAAATGGGGAACATTCGGATTATTTGCCATCATTATTGCCGAAAACAAGTTCAATCTAAACATATTACACCTCTCCGAATTTGTAAACGGAATTACAACTTTCTTTTTACAACTGTTGGGTTTTCAATAAATCAGGATTCAAATTCTGCAATCGTATTTTTTATAATTCCCACACAATCAAGTAATTGTTCCTCAGTGATAACCAATGGAGGCGCAAAACGAATAATATTGGTGTGAGTTGGTTTAGCCAATAAACCATTTTCGAGTAATCTCAGGCAAATATCCCAAGCCAGATTTTTATGTCCCTCATTATTAATCACTAAGGCATTCAACAATCCTTTTCCACGTACGAATGAGGCTATATGCGAATTATCGCAGACCTTTCGCAGTTCTGTTCTGAAAATTTCACCTAATACATAGGCATTTTCAACCAGATTTTCGTCCTTAATAACTTCCAGTGCCGAAATGGCAACTGCTGCTGACAACGGGTTTCCACCAAAAGTAGAACCATGCTGTCCCGGATGAAAAACTTCCATGATTTCAGCACTTGACAATACAGCCGAAACCGGATATACACCGCCCGAAAGTGCTTTTCCTAAAATTAGTATATCAGGATGAACATCTTCGTAATCGCAAGCAAGCAATTTTCCGGTACGAGCAATGCCGGTTTGGACTTCGTCGGCAATAAATAGCACATTGTGCTGATTACAAAGCTCATAGCATTTATTCAAATAGCCATCGTCTGGAACATAGGTACCAGCTTCACCCTGAATAGGTTCAACTAAGAAACCGGCAATATTCTTATTTTCTTTAAACAATTTTTCCAATGCCTCGACATTATTGTACGGAATAACAATAAAACCCGGAGTGTAAGGGCCATAGTTTGTGAATGCATCCGGATCAATTGAAAATGAAATAATAGTTGTAGTACGCCCATGAAAATTATTCTCACAAACCACAATCTGAGCTGTATTTTCGGTTAATCCTTTTTTCTCGTATGCCCATTTACGACAAAGTTTAAGCGCCGTTTCCACTGCTTCTGCACCGGTATTCATAGGCAGAACCTTTTCATAACCAAAGTATTGAGTTATGAACTTCTCGTATTCACCAAGTCTGCTGTTATAAAAGGCTCTGGAAGTCAATGTCAGTTTTTGAGCCTGTTCCACTAAGGTATTGATAATTTTTGGATGACAATGTCCTT
>JBAWXD010000275.1:0-4516 GCA_037144275.1 Paludibacter sp.
AGGTGGTCAAGTTGGTGGTCAAGTTGGTGGTCAAGTAGGTGGTGCAATAGGTGGTGCAATAGGTGGTGCAATAGGTGGTGCAATAGGTGAACTTACAGATAGACAACGTGAAATTCTAGAACTTATAAGTAAAAATCCTAAAATTGGTTATAGAGAAGTTGCCGAAAAACTGGCAATAAATCCTTCTGCTACACAAGGTCATTTTGATGCTTTAAAAGAGAAAGGTGTAATCAAAAGAAAAGGTGGAACCAGAGGCATTTGGGTTATCAATTTAAAGGAAAAGTAACATGAAATTCACCGAAGAAAAATTAGAACGAGCTTTTACCGAGTTGTTGGGGCTAGAAGGATTTCCCCACCACTTGGGTATTACCATACGCCGTAGTCCCGATGAAGTGTTGATAGAGGAAGATTTGCTGAAATTTCTGCTGTCGCAATATCAAACCGAAGGACTGACAGTTACCGAAGCCAAAACTATTATTCTTCAATTAAAATCGTTGTCGGCCACTGACTTGTACGAGAGCAACAAAACTTTTCTCAGTATGCTTTCTGACGGCTTTATCCTCAAACGTGAAGACCGAAGCAGCAAAGATATTTATATTCAACTTATTGATTACAAAGGATTAGACAAACACATACAGCCAAGTCCTGACAAATTGCAAAGCATTGTAGCTTCACCACCTGAACCGTATGGAAATAATATCTTCAAGTTTGTCAATCAGTTAGAAATTGTTGGTTCGGAAAAGCGCATTCCCGATGGCATTGTGTATATCAATGGTTTGCCCTTGGTGGTGTTTGAGTTTAAAAGTGCCATTCGCGAGGAAGCAACTATTTTTGATGCATTCAATCAACTGACTATTCGTTACCGCCGTGATATTCCCGAACTGTTTAAATACAACGCCTTTTGTGTTATAAGTGATGGCGTTAACAACAAAGCGGGTTCGTTTTTTGCACCTTATGAGTTTTTCTATGCATGGCGCAGAGTGGCTGGATTGGCAAAAGATGTTGACGGCATTGATTCCATGTTTACCTTGGTGCAGGGCATGTTGAACCACAACCGATTGCGTGATATTATTCGCAATTTTATTTACATACCGGACAGCTCGAAGAAAAACGAGAAAATAGTTTGCCGCTATCCGCAGTACTACGCTGCCCGAACCTTATACGAAAACATAAAGCAAGCACAAAAACCGCACGGCAACGGAAAAGGCGGAACGTACTTTGGCGCAACAGGTTGCGGTAAAAGTTTCACCATGCTTTACCTCACACGCTTGTTGATGAAAAGTGAATACTTTGAAAGTCCAACCATAGTATTGATAACCGACCGCACCGACTTAGACGACCAACTTTCGGGGCAATTTACCAATGCCAAAAACTTCATTGGCGATAATACCGTAATAAGCGTTGAAAGTCGTGCAAATCTCAGAGAATTAATTCAAGGTAGACAAAGCGGAGGCGTGTTTCTCACCACCATTCACAAGTTTACCGAAGATACTGAAATTCTGACCGATAGAAACAATGTGATTTGCATTTCGGACGAAGCCCACCGCAGTCAGTTGAATCTCGACCAAAAAATAAAAGTAACCGAAAAAGGCGTTTCAAAAACCTTCGGTTTTGCAAAATACCTGCACGATTCGTTACCCAATGCCACTTTTGTTGGATTTACAGGTACGCCAATAGATGCAACCTTGGATGTATTTGGCAAAGTGGTTGATGCTTACACCATGACAGAATCGGTGAAAGATGAAATCACGGTACGAATAGTTTACGAAGGCAGAGCAGCTAAAGTTGCGCTAAAAAACGGAGAACTCGAAAAGATTGAGAAATACTACGAAGCAGCTGCAAATGATGGAGCCAACGAATATCAGATTGAGCAAAGCAAACAGGAAACTGCCAATTTGAATGCCATACTTGGCGACCCAAAACGGTTACAAACCTTGGCTGAAGACTTTGTAAAACATTACGAAAACAGAGTTTCGGAAGGTGCAACCGTGAAAGGCAAAGCCATGTTTGTATGCAGCACTCGTGAAATTGCCTATCAGTTTTATAAAAATGTAATTGCCTTAAAACCTGAATGGAAAGAGGTACGAACTGCCGAAGAAGGTGCCGTTTTATCGGACAAAGACAAACGAGAAATCAAACCCATGGAACGCATTAAGCTCATTGCAACCCGTGGACAAGATGACCCGAAAGAAATGTATGACCTGTTGGGGACAAAGGAATATCGGAAAGAATTAGACCGTCAGTTCAAAAACGAAAAATCGAACTTTAAAATTGCGATTGTGGTGGATATGTGGCTCACAGGTTTTGATGTGCCATTTTTGGACACCATGTACATCGACAAACCAATACAGCAACACAATTTAATTCAAACCATTTCGCGTGTAAACCGCAAATTCAAAGGGAAAAACAAAGGATTAGTGGTAGATTATATTGGAATCAAAAAGCAAATGAATTTGGCTTTAGCCAAGTACAACAAAGGCGATGAAGATAATTTTGAAGATATTGCAGAATCGTTGATAATTGTACGGAATCATTTGGACCTTTTGGCGAAACTGTTTCATAAGTTCGACAGCACAAAGTATTTTCACGGCACAACTTTACAGCAACTAAACACCTTGAATTTTGCAGCGGAATTCATTCAATTGACCAAGGAACTTGAAACACGATTTATGGGTTTGGTGAAGCGACTGAAAGCCGCTTATGATATTTGTGCCGGAAGTGAGCTACTAACTCAAACCGAAAGAGATTACACGCATTTTTATTTGGCGATTCGTTCCATTGTTTTCAAACTTACCAAAGGCAATGCACCGGACACAGCACAAATGAATGCCCGGGTTCGTGAAATGATTAAAGATGCCTTGGCTAGCGATGGGGTTGAAGAAATCTTCAAATTGGGAGAGGAGCAAGAAACAGAACAAGATATTTTTGATGAAGATTATCTGGCTAAAATTGATAAAATAAAATTGCCGCATACCAAAATCAAATTACTGCAACAACTTCTTGCCAAAGTCATTGGCGAAATGAAGAAAGTCAACAAAGTGAAAGGAGTTGATTTTACTAAGAAAATGCAAGTCCTTGTTGAACGTTACAACAACCGGGATGCAAATGACATTCTGAGAAGCGAAGTATATGAAGAAATGGCAAATGCCTTGACCGACTTAATTTGGGAAGTTCACAAAGAATTTAAAGCCGGAGATGAACTGGGAATTGACTTTGAAGAAAAAGCATTTTACGATATATTAAAAGAACTGTGTGTAAAATACGACTTCAAATATCCTGAAGACAAATTAATTGAATTAGCAAAAAGAGTGAAAGATTTGGTTGACGCACAAGCCAAATTTCCGGACTGGAACAAACGTGATGACATAAAATCAGCCTTGAAAGTTGGTTTAATTCTACTGTTAGACGAATTTGGCTATCCGCCGGTTGAAAGAGACGAAGTATACGTTGAAATTTTCGAACAAGCAGAGAATTTCAAAAAGAACAGAATAACAGCATAATCCACGCTCTCATACTTACGCACTTTTAAAAAGTGTTCATATACAATCTTATCAGAGAAAAGATATGGCTTCGCCTAAAAGTACACTCAGCTTTGCCACTTGGCTTGCCAAGAACCAAAGGTCAGCGACCGAAGGGAGATAATTACGGGTATCTCCACAGGGCTAATCTTATCCTCAAAGCAACGAACTGATTGATTACAATAAACTTTTCAAATTATCTGGCATTAAATAATTCTAGTAACTCATTATCCAAACTTTTAATTTTCTCAATTACTGGATCAATGCTTTGATTTGTTTCCATTTTATAAATAACTACTGCTAACTGAAAAGCAACTAACGACCGAATTTCTTCTGCAGAAAGATTGAGATATTGCTTTTGATAATCGTCGATATATCTATTAACCTGCTTTTCGGCATTTCGATATATTTCTTCTTCAATACGATCAATATTCATTGGAAAACGAAAACCGCCTATAACCGTATGAATTCTTAATTTGTTTTCTTCGTTTGAGCTCATAGTTTTAAAATTAATTGCATTCAGCATACAAAGAAAAAGCCTTTATGTGCAAAATATTTGCACACAAAGGCTTTTTCTTTGCCGAAGATAAGTAGTCATTTTCAACTTTAGCAAGTATAGAACTCACTAAAAATTAGACAACTTGTTAAACTAAATAATTTGCATATATTTGAAGTCGAAATAAAAATAACTTTAAAAATTAAAAAAACAAACCATGGAAGAAAATATGTATCCTTATAGAATTAGTATCAACGCTTCAAGGGCAGATGAAGACCAACATTGGAGAATTTTCAGAATATACATGATAATAGGATATGCACAAGCATTGGCTGATCTTAATAATAATGCAGATTATTACAACAAAATTGAAGGTGTGTATGATTATAAAGGGAGTTTAACTATAACATGGAAAACAGAACCATCTGATAATGAAAAGGATTACTTACAGAAAGCTTGGGAAAGCATATTTAAAAGCCCGTCACAAAATGACGGGTTTTTT
>JBAWXD010000276.1:0-4481 GCA_037144275.1 Paludibacter sp.
AAGCAAATCCACTAACAAATACAAACTCTGTTGAATCAGCCGCTGTAGCTTTTACAACAAATGCATCAGGAAGCTTAGCTACACCGACAATTTCAACCGGTGCTACACGAATTGGAACATATGGATTTACTGCCAACTGGGATGCTGCTATTACAAACGCAACCAGTTATCTGATCAAAGTGTATCAGGGTTCAACCTTAGTAAATGCTACTTACGCTCCCGGAGCAAGTATTATTAAATCTGTTATTGGAGCTAATTTATTGCCAAATACGGCTTATACATATACTGTGTCAGCTATTGCTGCAGCTACTCCAAACTTTGAATCAGTAGAGTCTGCCCCTTCACCTGTATTTACTACTCAAGTGGCTGGTTATGCCTTGCAATATGCCGATTCAACAGGACTTAAAAATGAGATCAAATATGGGATTGCAGATGTATATGAACTAACAAGTTCGGGTGCTACCTATATATTGGTCCCAAGTGCTAGTGCTACTGGTCTGATTATCTCAAGAGGTTTCACATTGCGTGGTCAAACAGGTTTGTCGGCAAAACCAATTTTCTCATACTCAAATACCTCAACTAGTTCAACTTTAGTGATTTTTTCAACAACGACTCCCGGATTAAATATGTCGTTTGAAAATCTTGAATTAAATGGTACAAATGCTGGTTCTGGTGGTCAAGCACTTATATTTACTGCCACCAATTCAACTACCTGGGCTACAGTAGCTATTAAAAACTGTAAAGTTTATAATTTCATTAATGGTAATGGTATTTTCCGTTTAGAAGGACCAAGCACAGTTGATGGTGTAAATAAAACAACGGTTACTTTGTTAAATTCAACATTTGACAATTGTGCCGGTAGATTTATTCATTTGTATAGCGCTTCCCTTTCTTCATCTCAAAAATACGGAGCAGTCACATTGACAAATTGTACGTTTAGTAATTTCACTTTGACAACAGCTTCAAATCCAAATGCAATAATATTCTATAGAAGCGCTACCCAAAAAGCACTTGCAACATCTTTGACTGTTAACCATTGTACTTTCTATGGTTTTAACTCATCGAACAATATTATTACTATTCAAAATCAATCACCTGGAGGTCCTGTTACTATGTCAAGTCCTGTCTCGATTAAAAATAGTATTTTTGATTGTGGTTCTCCTGCTTATGCGATGACTTATACAGCTCAAACTGCTAATACTACCATTTTCGACAATTGCTGGACTTCTAATTTCTCAACCCCTTTAGTTCCTGCTGTTAATTCAGTGTTGATTACAAATCCATTTGTTGCATCTCCTGTACCAACTTATACGAGCATTTCAACTAAAGATTTCAGTCTTAGTAACAAAAGTTCATTTATTTGTACCGATGGATATGTTGCGGGAAATATTAATAATGCAGTCTTAACGGCTTTGGCACCACCTTCGACAATAAATGATGCTAATTCAGGAGCTTGGGGCTTTAGTGCAAGTTGGTCGGCAGTAACAGGAGCTACAGGTTATTTGGTAAATGTGTATAGTGGATCTACAATTGTAGCTTCATCCCGTGTCTCAGTAGCAAATGTAAGCATTAGTAATTTAACCCCAAATATAACATATGCATATAAAGTTATTGCTATTGGCGATGGCGTTAATTTTAGCAGTTCAGTAGAATCTGCAGCCTCAAATGCTTTCTCAACTTCATTTGCTACAGTAGTAAATAGTATAAAAGCACATTCTTTCATAACTGCATTCGGTAAAACCATAATTTCTTCCGAAACCGGATTAATTCAGGTCTACAGCATCCAAGGAGCAAAAATAATTGAAGCTCCGGCTGTCAGCACACTAAATACTAATTTGGCGAATGGAATCTATTTGGTTAAACTTACTGCAACAAACGGTCTGGTTACAAATGCAAAAGTACAGATTAAATAAGTAATCCAACTGTAAATAATAAATCACCTAACGGGTTTCAACAGAAAGGTTGAAGCCCGTTTTAAATTCAACTAAATGATTTATATGTAAAAACTTACGATATATTTTATTCTAAGCTGAAAATTTTATGCTCTGCAACACATTTCATTTAACTTGCAACAAAAAAAATTGTTTAGAAAAAATAATTTAATTACTTTTGGTCAACCAAACATTTGGTGTGCCAATAATAGAAAACAAATTATTAAATATTAATTTTAAAATTTAACTATTATGAGAAAAATTACATTACTCTTTGCTGTTTTTATATTATCATTAATGGCAAATGCGCAAACTACATTCCCGGTTGATGAAACATTTGCAACTGGGTTTCCAAATCCTCAGGCAGTTAGTACAACCCTTACAGCAAATGGCTGGACTACTGTTACCGGTTCTGTTTCAACCACTTTTTCAAAAACAACAATTAGCCCAATGGTTTATCCACCTACGGGCACATCATGGATAAATTCAGGTATAGGAAATGCATTATATGTCAATTATACTGGGGTTTCCAATGCAACATCTTATTCTTTTAAACAATTTCAGGACACACCAGTATCGAGTGGTGTGTTGTATTTATCATTCCTTTATCAATGTACTGCAAATGGTGGCAGTGGTTCACAGATAATGGGTATTTCTGATGTAAGTTCTACAAGCAATACAGGAGCTGTAGTTTATTGTTCATATAATGCGACTGGTTTTTCCAATCAGTTAAGAATTGGAGTTACCAGAGCTAGTGCAACTAATGCTGATGTTCAGTTTGGAACAACTCAAATCACACTTAATACAGTGTATTTAATTGTAATGAAATACGATTTTACAGCTGCAAAAGCTACTTTATATGTAAATCCTGCAGTTGGTGGAACAGAATCAGCAGCAACTGTGTGGTCGTATGATGATGGAACTGTAAATGGTAAAACCGCTAAAACTCAATTTCAATATCTAAAAGTATGTAACAGTGGATCCAACAAAGCATATTTCGATGTAAGTGGTGCGAGAATTAGTACGTCATGGACTGATGCAGTAGCTCCTTATGCTTCCGCATTACCAGCACTTAGTACACCGGTTGCCAGTTCCGCTCAAACTATTACAAATACTGGTTTCACTGCCAACTGGACAAATGGAGATGCTAGTGCAACTGGTTTTAAAGTTCAAACATACCTCGGAACTAATCCTGTTCCAGTGAATACAACTAATGCAGGAGCAGGCACAACTTCTGTCAATGTAACTGGATTAATGTCGGGTGTTGATTATACTTATACTGTTACTGCAATTGGCAATAATACATCAAACCAGAATTCAATTGAGTCGTCAACATCATCATTTACTACTACCGGTAAAGTTAGTTCATTAAATACTGACTTTGGAGATAATACATGGGGAAATGGAACTACTTATAACTCCATAACTCCACCTGTTTCAGCATCTTATCCTACTTATTCTATTAATGGATTTGATTTTATCGCAACTTGTGTTTATAGTAGTAGTGCAACTGGTCCAAAAGCTGAAGTTCACAGTGCTTATCTCAAATTAGACAAAGGAAATCTTGGCGCAATGGTTATATTACCAACTGTTACATCTGTTAACCAACTTGAAATTCATGCAAATAATGTATCAACAACGACTCCGAGAACTTTTACATTACAGCAACTTATAAGTGGAGTTTGGACCAATGTTGGTGCAGGTTCTGGTTCCGGAACAGGTCTTTACGATTTACCTATTACTCAAGCAGAAATGATCTATGTAATTCCTATTACAACAAATAACACTAATGCAAAATTCAGAATCTTAAACACTGCTTCTCAGTCCGGCGGAATTAATGTTATGCAAATAATTACCCGAACTAAAACTCCCGCAACACTTACTTCACCTACTGTAGGTGTTAGTGATGTGGCTGGTAATATAACTGATACTGGATTTACTGCCAACTGGTCAACCGGTGATGCAAATGCTTCTGGTTATAAAGTGTTTCTTTATGCTGGTAGTACTTTGGTAGGCACTTATAATACAAGTAACGATAATACCTTGAGAAGTTTAGCCATTTCAGGTTTAACTTCCAGCACAGCTTATACTTATAAAGTGGGTTCAATTGGTGATGGTGATAATCTTTATTCTGATTCGTACGTTTCTGCAGCATCTGCAGTTTTTACAACTTCTGTTGCCACAGCTATTAATAGTTTGAATGAGAACTTCCTTATTACAGTTTCAGGCAAAACCATTCTCACTTCCGAAACCGCCATGATTCAGGTGTATAACCTTCAGGGAGCAAAAATTCTGGAAGCGCAGGCTGTAAATAAATTGAATACTAATTTAGCTAGTGGCATCTATCTGGTTAAACTTATGGCTATAAATGGTCAGATAAAAAACGCTAAAGTTCAGATTAAATAAGTGATTTAATTATATTATTCATTACTCGGGTTTCAAACGAAAGGTTGAAACCCGATTTTACATTTATTTTACCCTTTTTAATCTTCCATCTTTACATAATACTTCCTCTATCTATCCTCCGATGACCGTCCGATGAAACATTAT
>JBAWXD010000277.1:0-4468 GCA_037144275.1 Paludibacter sp.
GTTGCTTATGTTAGCAAGTCAGAATAATATTGCATTACCTGCTTTATCCGACGAGATTTTGCCCTTGTTTGCTACGCAATATCTGGGCGAAACGGTCACTTTTCTTTTTGTAATTGGTATCATTGCTGCCACTTTTGCCAGTTCAGATTCAGCATTGGCATCGCTAACCACTTCGTTTTCAGTGGATATTCTGGGCGTTAAACACGATGAACCGAAAGTTGGCGAACGCAAACGAAAATTGACTCATATAGGGATGTCAGTGTTGTTTGTGGTGATAATGCTTGTATTTAAAGCGTTGAATAACAAAAGTATAATTGATGCAGTTTACACAATTGCATCTTATACTTATGGACCGCTTTTGGGAATGTTTGCATTTGGTTTGTTCACTAAAAGGCAGGTTCGCGATAAAGTAGTACCTTTGGTGGCGATTAGTTCACCGTTTTTGTGCTTTGGATTGAATTTGTTGTCAACGAATTTGCTCGGTTATGCATTGGGTTATGAATTGCTGATGATAAACGGAATAATCACGTTTGTTGGGATGTGGATATTTTCATTGCCCAACCCCAAAAAATCGCCGCAGGCAAATAACATGAGCGAAGCGAATAAATAACAGCGAAGCTAATATCACAAACGCAGTGAGTAAATATCAACGAAGTAAATATATGGAAATTAAAACAGCAGAATTTGTAATCAGCAACACAGATTATAAGAAATGTCCCGAAAGTCAGTTGCCCGAATATGCATTTATAGGACGTTCAAATGTTGGCAAATCGTCGCTTATCAACATGCTTTGCAACCGCAAAGATTTGGCAATGACTTCATCAAAACCCGGAAAGACGCTGTTAATTAATCACTTTTTGATTAATAATAACTGGCACTTAGTCGATCTACCTGGTTATGGTTACGCCACAGCCGGAAAAAATACACGTGAAAGACTGAAAGACATCATCGAAAGCTATATTCTTTATCGTGAACAACTTACTTGTTTATTTTTGTTGATTGATTGCCGGTTAGAACCTCAGAAAATTGATATGGAATTTATGGAATGGTTGGGCGAAAACGGTATTCCATTCTCGATTGTGTTCACAAAACTCGACAAACTTTCACACGTCAAAGGCTTGGAAAGTATTCGAACTTATAAGGAGAAACTGGCAGAAGACTGGGAAGAATTACCCCCAATTTTTGAGACTTCGGCTGAAAAACGTACCGGACGGGACGAAGTATTAGGATATATTGAAGGCATAAATAAAAGTTTGAAATAGTTGGTAGTTTCCAATAGGTAGTATTTAGTTGCAAACGTTTGCGTTTAGATATATAATTTCTCTTTTAAAAAGGTGTGTTATTCTCATCAAAAATCAATATCATTGCATTTGGTTTTTGAAAATCAGAGTTCAGGCTCTTGATTCTTCAATTTGAAATCAAAAATTGTAAATTTAAAATCAAATACATGCTAAACATTCAAAAAAAAATGAGCAATGCTTTTCTCGCATTGCTTGGATTACCGGCCACTGCGGTTGGGTTTGCACTTTCCACTCAAATTGCTGCACTGAGCTGGATTCTTTCAAATAAATATCATCTCGACATTCATGATGTGGCTTTTGTATGGCTTGCGGGGCCAATTGCCGGAATTTTCGGACAGGTAATCGTCGGTTTGCTCAGCGACAATGTTTGGTTCATGGGTGGTCGTCGCCGTCCGTTTATCATCATTGGCGGTATGGTTAGCACCATTGCTTTTCTCGCCTTGCCACATATTAGGGGAATCTCACATGTTACCGGCATTTCTGATATAATTCTGATTGCTTCTGTCATTGCTTTATTTCTCGATTTGTCTATCAATGTGACCTTTAATCCGGCTCGTTCTATTATTGCCGATTTGACTACCGAAGGAAAAGTGCGTACTTCCGGTTATGTTTGGATGCAGATTATGTCAGGCTTTTTTGGTGTGTTTGCATATTTCCTTTCAATGGTATTTGGAAATATAATGTTACTTTATATTGCAGCAGTAATTGTTTTTGCAACAGCAGTATTTCCTATTTTATTTATACAAGAAAGAAAAGATTTGGAAATAGCCAAAACCGAAAATCAAGAAAAATATGGTGTTTGGCAAATCTTTCAGGAAATTTTCCCTCTCTATGGTTTTCTTGTATTTGGTTTCTTTAGTTTATTTTATCATTTCTATCCCGAAGCATTGGGAGCCTGGCATAATCCAGTGCTGATTGCTTCTTTGGCTTACTCAGTTATTATAGGAATTGTTATTATCGTTCAGGGAGTAAAAAATCCGACTAACCGTAATGAGTTTCAGAAAATCATGCTTGCTCACTCGTTCACCTGGGTGGCATTTCAGAGTATGTTTATTCTATCCGGCTTCTTTATTGAGCATCAGATTTTACCTAATATCGGATTGAAAGGCGTTGCTGCTAACTGGTTTGCCGAAAAACTAACCGGAACTGCACAGAATTCAGGTGCAACAGTTGGTAATATTGTTTCGCTGGGGTTCTTTATTCTGAATTTGATTGGAGCTATTTTTCCATTGATACTTCAATCCATAGCCAAGAAAATAGGACGAGTAAAAACCTATATTGCTGCACTGACCTTCTCGGCTTTTGGTTATTTCTATATTGCCTATTTCAGTCAGGTGGAAATTGATTTTTATATCGGTATGTTCCTTGTAGGTATTGGCTGGTCGGCCGTAATTTCTATTGTATTTGCAATTATGAGCGAACGCGTAAATCCTGCTAAAATGGGCTTGTATATGGGTGTCTTCAATCTGGCAGTTGTGCTTCCTCAAATGATGAGTAATGGTGTGGCCAATGTGATTAAAGCCACCGGTAACCACCAGTTACTTTATATCTTCTGTGGATTGTTAGTAAGCACTTCGGTCATTTTTTGGATGTTTGTGAAAGAACCGGAATCGTCAGGGACTACTCAGAATATTCCAAAAGGACATTAAAAAATTACCATTTATTCATTTACCATTTAGCATTTAATGTTACCTTTGCCGTAAATAAAACCGCAGAGTTCATAAATTATTTTTTGAGAACCGCGGAGTTTAGTCTCAGCGGTTCTTTGCGTTTAAAATCGAATAATGAAACAATTTTTATCAGCATTTATTAGTGTTTGCCTGCTTTTTTCTTGTAGCACAAAAGCTAGAAAGTCAGAAAAGGAACAAAACTTCGATAGCTTGAAATTGGCTTACGCAAAGGGATTTGCAATAAAATACTTTTCGGATTATAAAGAAGTTATTGTTTACAGTCCATGGATAAAAGGAACGGAATATGCCCGTTATTATCTGGTTAATGACATTAAAATCAAAACACCTGCCAACGGCACCAAAGTTCAAATTCCCCTTAAAACAATAGCTGCCACATCGGTTACACATTTCGAATTTCTAAGTCTTCTAAAGGAGTTGCAAACAGTTATGGCTGTCTGTTCGCCAGAGATTATCTACAATGCCGAAATAAACAAGCGGATAGGAGAGGGAAAGATATCCGATTTGGGAAATGCGTTTAATATCAATGTGGAAAAAACGCTGCAACTGAAACCAAATGCTGTAATGATGAGCGGTTATAATCAAAATGACCCCTATGCAGTTCGGGTTTCACAAGCGGGAATACCGGTGATTTTCAATAACGAATGGATGGAAAATTCGTTGTTGGCTCGGGCTGAATGGATAAAATTTGTGGCAGCATTTTATGATAAGGAAAAACAGGCTGACAGTATTTTTACAGCTGTAGATAAGGGTTATAACAAAATAAAAACCAAAGCCACAGCCGTCAAGAAAAAACCGAATATCATGGCCGGTTCTAATTTTCGAGGTACCTGGTATATGCCTTCGGGACGTAATTATATGGGAAAACTATTTGCAGATGCAGGCGCAAATTACTTTTATGCTAACGATACCACAGCCGGAAGTTTGCCTCTGAATGTAGAAACTGTGTTCAAAAATTTCTCGGAAACTGATGTTTGGCTAAACTGCAACTTCAAATCACTTGAAGATCTAGTGAAAGCCGATTCCAAACATGCATATTTTCGTCCTGTGAAGCTGAAGCAGGTTTATAATTTTAATAAACGATTATTGCCTTCAACAGCAAATGATTTTTGGGAAAGTGCCGTGGCACGACCTGATTTGCTGCTTTCGGATGTAATTGCCATTCTACATCCGGAAATTTTGCCTGGGTATCAGTTGGTATTTGCTGAGAAAATAAAATAGAAATTTTAATTATTTATTAAAGAATATTTTTTACTTTTGAGGCTTTACTCAAAATCATAGAATACAACTTATCTATTTGTTAATAACTTAAAATAATAGCTTTATGAAAAAACTACGAAATCAATTTATTAATTCCCTGCTAATGGGTGGACTGGTCTTTTTAACTGCTTGTATTAAAACCGAACCTGTTATTGTTGTTGTACCTGTTATGACAACAACCGATGTAACTAATCTTACTCAGAATACTGGAAAATCGGG
>JBAWXD010000278.1:0-4442 GCA_037144275.1 Paludibacter sp.
AAGAACTCGATTATAAACAATTAGAAATCAGCTGGATCTAAACGCCCAGCAGTGACTATTAATATATAATCTGTCCCCATCAAGTTCAATTCTTCCTGTTTTGTGATTAAGAAGATTGTTATTTTTCACATAATCAAAAAGTATCTTGAACGCCGGATGCAAGGTTTCAATTCTTGAACTATATTTTAAAGATGAATGTATCATTTCTGCGAAGAATAATTGTCAATTTATATTATTTACTTTTGGACGAAGGAAATACAATTGTACTGCCAAAGCAATTAAGACCAGAATGGCTAACATGGCAAAATCATGAGCCAAATTGCCTGAATCAGATGATTTTCCTAATAAGTTAGTAATAAATGCACCGGCAAAAACACCGGTCATATTCATAAGTCCGTAAGCTGTAGCCCTGTGTTTAGCTGACACAAACTGACATAATATAGGCATATTATTTGCATCGAACATTCCAAAACCTATTCCGAAGCATAAAGCAGCACCAATAACACTGATAAATCCACTTCCAAAACCTAACAATAAGAGTGAAGGTATAGTCAGACCCAACCCTATTGCGCCGGTGTAAACACGTCCTTTGATATTTTTTTGTACCCATTTATCTGACAATAGACCTCCTACTATTACTCCCACAAAGGACGAAACGGCGATCGTAATGGTTGATAGTGGACCGGCTTCGGACATTGGTAATTTTAAACTTTCGGCGAAAAGTGTTGGCAGCCAGTTTTTTGTTGCCCAGCCAGGAATACTAGGAGCTGCAAAGTATAATAAAATTACCCAAAAGGATAAATTTGTAAATAACAGACCGAGCACTTTTAGTGGATTTGTTTTTTCAGTTGTCCTATCCAACTTTAATTTGTCGATATTTGCATGTTCTTTTTTCTCCTTAAGAAAGAAAACTAATACCATGGAATAAGCTATACCAATTATACCAAACCAATGAAATGTTGTTTGCCAAGTAAATGCAGCTGCAATTGTTGCTCCGAATCCCCCAATTGCTTGCCCCATATAGAGTCCTGTCATGTGAATTCCTATTGCAAGAGAGCGAGTCTTGTCGGAATGATAATCGGCTATTAATGATAAACCAGCCGGAATATATAATGCTTCACTCACACCCATTAATGCACGTAGCCAATATACCTGTTCAAAAGTTGTAGCCATCCCCATTCCAAAAGTAACTGCCGACCAAACAAACAGACTGCCAACAATTAACCATTTTCGACTCATCCTATCTGCTATTAATCCAGACATTGGACTCATAAACCCATAAATCCAAAGAAATACAGCCATTAATCGACCAAAGTTAACCGCTGACTCCAGCTCTTTTATGTCAATCATCATTGCTGACTTCATAGTTGAGAGCATTTGTCTGTCCATATAATTAAGCAGGGCTACTACCCAAAGTAAACCGACTACAACCCAGGGGTATATTTTGTCTTTTCTCATATTGTATTCTGTTGTTTATCTGAGATGTATATTAAAAAAACTGATTGTCATCAATGATTAATTAGATTATTATATCTTGATAATATGATGATAATCAGCCTTTAATATGGGTTATTTTTGAATCTTAACCGATACAGTATTGTTTTTGCCACTTAGTTGGACAATGTAAATGCCTTGATTAAGCGATGATATATCAATTTTGTTTTTAATAATTGATTCAATAACAAGTACCCCCTGAAGTGAATATATTTTTACTTCATCAAATCCAAGTTCTTTTTCGATATTCAAGTTCTTTTTGTCGTTATAAACATTTAAACGATTTGCCTGATTGTTAGTTAGTGCGGTTGGAGAAGCACCCTCGTATTTTGCAATATAAATACTTGAACTCGTAGTGTTTGTACTGTTTAACATTGTATTCTTATCTAATCTGCAATTACCTGTAAAAGTACCTGCTGTGATAATATCGCCTTCAGCTGTTAATTTGCTTACAGCGTTAATAATGTCGCTATTGCCGCTTATTTGATTACCCCAAATTAAATCCCCATTCTCATTATATTTTGCTACATATGCATCACGGGTATAAGTTTGACCATCGGCACTTAACGTACTTGTGAAAATTGCTTTGTCTGATTTTTGAGGATCAATATTAATATTAATTCCCTGGAAATCCCCGCATAAAAATATATTTCCATTTTGGGCTATTTCCATGCCACGCACTTCATCTTTACCAGCAGTTTTCGGAATGTTGAGTGTGTCAAGTCTGCCACCAAATGTTTTAAGATAATTATAAGTGCCATCAGACTGGTATCTGGCCAAAAAAGCATCTTTCCCATTTATGTCGAGCGGACTGTCGGTACGACCATCAATATTGACAATTCCATTAAGATTTCCAGCTATATAAATTCTGTTTTGAGCATCAACAGCAAGGTCTTTTGCTTCATTGTCTAATTGTCCACTTTTGCCCAATACTTTTGCCCAGCTAAATGAAATTGTATCACCCATATTGGTGTATTTTGCCAAAACAATATCACGCATAGCAGATGTTTGAGGAGCTGTAGCAACAAGATCACCACCTCCAAAGTTTGCACTTCCTCTTAACGCTGCTGCCAAATAAATACTATTCCCACTCAAAAGAATTTTTCTTCCTTCAATAAAAGCATTGTTAGTTTTATTTGGGATGTCATAAAACCATATGCATTCTTTTGTTGTTGACATGGCATATTTTGCCATCCAGATAACGTTATAACCGGTAGGAGGTTTATTTCCCCACAAAGCCGGCAATTCCCTTGGATTAAAGCTCATTTTACCTCTATGAACACCACTCAGGTAGATGTCGCCGGCATTATCAACAGCAATTGACGAAGCATGATCGAAAGAACCATCAGATCCGATATTAAAAGCTTTAGTTGGTTCATAAAAATTATTGTCGGCAGGATCCTGATCGTAACGAACAATAACAATATCAGAACCTTTCAATGAAGTTAGAGGAATATCTTTTAATCCGGGGACTATAAGAGGGTCTCCAGCATTCACAGCAGCTATTGTTGCAGAAACATAGATATATTTACCATCTTTACTTACAGTAATTGCTTTGGCTAAGTCTAGGTATGCTACTCCAGCAGTAGTTGGGTTGCCTAATTGGGTTGCAAATACACATACACCCTGTGCATTGTATTTTGCTACATAAACATCTTTGTCGGTATTATCAGAAGCAGTAACATCTATTGGATACTGCGTGCCAGGCCAGTTGGCATTAAATGAAGCATAGCCAATAAATTCTCCGATTACATACGAGTTGCCTGAGTTGTCAGTCGCCATATCAATCACTGTTAGTGCATTGTCACTTTTAATACTATTTCCCCATTTAAGGTTTTGAGCACTAATACCAATAAATGGTAAACACAAAAAGAACATAATGCAAACTCGGTTGCTAATTCTTTTTGGTAAGTTGATTTTTGTTTTCATAATAATAAATTTAAAATGTCTGATTAAGTTCTTTTTTAAGAGATTTATTGCAGTAATCATTAAAGTTCATTTCGTTTAACAGGTTTGTCAGTTGCAATTCTTCTTCAATAGTCAGATTTATGACTGGAAGTCGGTGTTTTCCAAGGTCAAAGCCTATGTTTCTCATAAAAGCCTTACCACTTCCTCCTCCAAACATATCAAGAAACTGAATAAATTTATTTGCAATTAATTGCATGTTGGCAGCATCTTCAATTTTGTTCAGATTGAAAAGTTCAATAACTTTCAAATAAATAGGTGTCATATATCCATAAGTGCTTCCAACAGCACTGGTTGCACCAATAGATAATGCGGGTAATAGCATTTCATCTCTTCCCCAAAGAATATTATATTTCTTGTTTTTATAATTCAGACAAAGTTGGTAATCCATCATGTTTTCATGGGTGTATTTAATTCCTGCAAAATTCGGAATTGTTTCATCCACTATTTCAAGAAGTTTTATCATCGGGTAATTGACACCTGTAAAACAAGGTATATTATAATAATAAAAGGGCATTTCGGGAACTGTATCCGCAACCTCTTTGCAAAATTGAGCTAAAGCGTTTACGTTGGCCGGTTTGAAATAATATGGCGCTGTGAGAGAAACAGCATCTAATCCACATTCCTGAGCATAAAGAGCAAGCTCCTGACACTCCTTAATGCTTGTTCCACCTAAAAATGCAATTATTGTAAACCCTGGCTCTTTGTATTTTGACCACTCTTTATATAAGAGCTTTTTTTCAAGCATTGTCAGTGCTGAACTCTCTCCGGTAGTTCCGCAAATAAAAACTCCGGTTAAACCATTGTATTTGTACATGGCTTGTTGTTTTTCAACCATACTTAGATTAAGCTCATCGTTTTCATCGAATGCGGTAAATGGTGCCGCAATAAGTCCAGTAATTCGTTTTAGATTCTTCATTTCAATAATGTTTATAAATACATATTTATTTTTGGGTGCAAATATATATAATTAATTTATATGT
>JBAWXD010000279.1:0-4407 GCA_037144275.1 Paludibacter sp.
ATTCTAAATGAGCAAAAAAACAATGTACTGTGACCGCTCTGCCTATTATCAAAAAGCTATAAAAGCCACAGCAAGACGTTTGAAAACAAACATTCACTTGCTGTGGCTTTTTTTGCTTTTTGGGCGTTTAGTCTTTCTATAATCACACTTTTCAAATAGAGATTCTCCTGTGATGTTAGGAATGGAAATATGATTATAAATACAATCGGCTGAAATTCTTGATTGAAGTTCAGCCTAATTTTAATATTGGCACACTTTACAAAAGTGAGTCAGCTTGTGAAAATTCATCTATTTACCTCTATATTTACTATTAAATTCCTCCATCTGCAGATGAATTCTATTTATTCTTCTTTGAAGTTCGTCGAATTCAACTTCACTTAATACTTTATCATCGTTATTCTGAATATCGATTAATTGTTGTGCTTTATCGCACATTGAACTGTAAACTTCTTCAAGTGTTGCCATTTTTTTATAATTATATGTTTTTAACTTTCAATATTTCATTTCTTGCCTAAAAAGCTATAGATCAACTTTTATATCTCAACAAAAAACCAAATAAAATGTATTTCAATTGGTTCATTATAAAACGTTTTTTCCATGCGTTAAAATCACTAATCGATAAATCACCTTTTGCATAATTACAATGCTTACAACAAGGGACACAATTTTCCTTGATATATCCAATTTGGTTATTAACTCTGTCAATACCATTTGGGCCTTCTTTTCCACAATAATGACATGCTTTTTCAATTATTAATTCAAATTCAATTAACGAAATCATTGTTTCATTTAGGAATTTTACTTTTGCCCTTTTTGCATAATAATGATAGTTTGGGCTTTTAGCATATTCTAAAGTATGAGCCATAATTTTCATTTTTTTATTTCAGTCCTTAACACACCGGACAGAATAACCATAAGTTATGACTGTAGTTGATTTACTTAAATTGCCATTATCATATCCTAAATATCTGTACCATGCATTGGTGGCACTGCTAGAAGTTGAACTCCACCACATACAGTTGACAACAAGTGCATCGAAACCACCAAAGTTGTAACGATTACCACTCGGAAGTGCTGTAAAACCAGTAGAATTATTTATAGTCAAATTGTTTCCGACAGCGCCAGAATTAGTTGATGAATACCAGTCTGTAGTTGTAGCTAATGCTTTAGCTACACTGAGAGATATGCCAACATTGGCACTTACATAATTTTGGAGTGTTGTCCATTCGGCATCGGTAGCTACGTGCCATCCAACAGGGGCTAACTTTGTTGTGTTTACAGCATACCAATTATATAATTTACCATATTTTATACCATTAGTTGCATCGTTATTATAATTACAACAAGCTCCATAAGTTAGATTTGACCAAACTGTATTATCAGTTACTACGGGAATCGCTATTCCATCTTGATAATGTGTGGTTTTTAAATTTTCTGCCATCCAAACTTGATTACCAATCATTACAACCTTATAGACATTACCATCAATATCAGTTACAGAATTAAGAGTAGTAGTAAAATTCAATTGACTACCGTATGCAGTTCCAGCACTATTTGTTGCATATGCTCTTACATAATAAGTTGTACCTGCAGTTAATCCTGTAATCGAACTTATAAATACTCCTATATCCGTGCCATCTGAAGTATGATTATCAGTTATAGTTGGATTTTGATTTATGCTCCAACAAATCCCACGCGTTGTGACTGTTGCAGCACCAATAGGTAGACCAACAGTTCCTCCACTTGTAGCGGCAGAGGTCGTAATTGAAGAAATTGCTGTTGTTGTTATAGTCGGCAGAGCAGTAGAAACAGTAAGTTGAGTTCCATAAGCTGTCCCATAAGTATTGGTAGCATAAGCCCGAACATAATACGTTGTTTGAGTATTTAATCCGGTAATATTGCTTGTGAAAGTTCCTGAACTATTTGAATCGGATGTTTTTGAATCGTTTATAGTCGGATTTTGGATTGTACTCCAGCAAACACCGCATGAAGTAATAGGATAATTTCCATTATATGAAATACTGCCTCCGCAAACAAAACTTGTAGAGGTGATGGAAGAAGCTGATGTTGTTGTAAGCATCGGAAAATCGCCCATCAAACAACGAACAGACATTCCGCCACTTTTAGAAAAATATCCACGAGTTACAGTTCCATTCTGATTTGATAAAGAGCGATACCATGCATTGTTTGTACTATTACCCTCAGTAGAACTCCACCAATATCCGATATTGCCAATATCATAAACTGTATTATCAGTGCTGCGTGAACCTCCGGGTATAGCTGTAAATCCGGTTGAATTTGTTGCAGTTGTGCTTGCAGTTGCCCAATGTGAATTTCCTGTTTCTTTTAACTTATTTCCTGCAAGGTTTAATCCACCTAAAAAGTCTGATAAAGTTGTCCAGTCTGCATCAGCAGGAATATGCCATCCAAGAGGAGCTAAGTTATTGCTACTTGATGCTGCATACCAATTATATAATTTACCATATGTTGTACTATTGCTTGGTGTAGCATAATCGCTTGAAGCTTCGTTTGTAGAAGTTCCCCAAGTAGATAAATTTGTTTTATCAGTTATGGTAATGTTGTTACGATATTTACTGGTTTTCAAATTTTCAGCCATCCAAATCTGACTGCCAATAGTTACAGTCGAATAATAATTACCATCTACATCTTTACATTCCACAAAATTGAAATTGATGGTTTTACTTTCCGAAACTATATCCGTCAATATACTAACATAATTCCCTGAATATGCTTTGTAAAGAATTAAATCTCCCAAATTATAAGGCATTGTAATGGCGGTTGTTTTTGCTTTTTGAGGGATGTTGGAAGGCGTGTTTTCATGTCCTGTAAATTCAATTCCAACATTATTATTTGATTGACTTAGTATTTTAACCGTATGCATTATTCCACTTTCATTGAATTGAATAGCAAAAGCACCCTTAGGTAATGTAACTTGAAAAGTATTGATACCAATATTTACATTTTTAACTATTCCTACTAGCTTTTTACCATCTATTCCAAATATATCAATGGTTGTATTACCACCTTTGAAGGAATAAAAGCTAACAGTTGCCTTGTCCTGCATAGGATTAGGATATACACGAACTGATTCATCGTTTGCATTAACTTGTTCAACAGGCGTAAGTAGCAACGTGTTTCCGGCTGTTACAGTAATGGTTGTTCCTTGCGTAAGGTTTTGTACAATGACTTGATCAATCGTTGTACTTGCTCCACTTGAAGTAAAGTTAACCGTGTAATTTAATGCACTAATTGTACTAGTAACCAATAAAAATAATGAACTCAAAAGAGCTACTGAATAGTAAGATAATGTTTTCATAATATTCAATTTAATTGATTTATAAAATAGTTGTTTTGTTGTGAATCGGGCATAAAAAAAGCGTGGTACTCTAACCGTATCACACTCATGAGGCCTTCGACTGCCGTATACAAGTGATAAGTTAAAGCCCACGCCGTTTGGCGCAGGCGTTTACTAACTTATCCCCTTGTATTATGAAAGTGTCGAAGTTTCATGAGTAGGAATAAAAGCTAACGCTTTGCAATATGTAAATACCGCTGTCGCTACAGCGTGGTAAAATTTTAAAGAATTAAAGTGCTACATCAAAGCCATTTCTTACTCTCACATACTTGTTCTGTAAGGTTGGAGTTGTAGTTTGAAGTTGCTTATGTTCTATTTTTGAAAAATCTTTTTCAATGAATTCGAGTTTGAAGTTGTCCGGCAATTTTTCAATCTCTTCTTTATTTTCTATCAGATAGTTGACAAAATCAAATGTCAGTCCGATATTTCTTTCTATGGTTTCTTTATGTGTCATCTTATTTTTTATTTAATTTTTTAATATACCGTTCTTTATACCATTCCCATCTATCTTTTAAATCCTGTTCTGCATACTTCGAAGCATTTTTTAGAGAATCTATTTCGATTGATTTCTTTTCTTTGTCGCCATTGGGCATTAATACATCTCTGTGAAAAAAGCCATGTGCGCAGTCATATCGTACAATCGCAACCCAATTGTTATTGATAAATGATTCGTATTGATACAACACATCAATTAACTCTCCATTTTCCGTTATAAGTCTAACTCGAAGTCGATTTAATTGTTGGTTGTCTAAATATACAATGAATTCAATTTCTTTCATTTATGATTGGTTTATAAAAGCTTTGCTCGTAATTTGTCGTATGTAAATCTCATTTAATTGCAAAGATATAAAATTGTTCTTTAATTTCAGTCAAAAATATTTTTTAGGTGAAAATTCCGTGTTGTCGAGCGTTGATATTCTTCATTTTGAGTGTCGCGTTGCTCTGTCTTTGTCTTCTCTTTCTTTTTTTTCGGCCTGCTGCTAACGACCGAGGCTATGGGCATTTGGCGGTTTGCGGGAGCATTCGCTGTC
>JBAWXD010000280.1:0-4406 GCA_037144275.1 Paludibacter sp.
TATGAAAATCCTCAATATCTTTTATTGATTTATAGAAGTCTCTACATTTTATTGAACTTTTGTTGTGTGAACAAAAATATGGTATTTTGATAAAAATCCCATCATTCAATTCTCCATTATAGTTTAATTTGTATGGAAATGGAAAAATATTTAAATTTTTCATGCTGTTGCTATATAGAATATTAGATTTGCCGTTAAGGACTGTAAAATTGCACGAACATCACCATCTAATCTTTTCTTCACGCGATTAGTTGGAAAGTCATGAAAGCTTTTATTATTAAGTATTCTATCAACAAATTCATCTTCTAGAAGAGCTAAATCAAATAATGGGACTTCTTTCTCTAATAAATACCGCTTAATTCTTTCCCATTTGTATTGTGGATTATTGATTAATTCAACAGCTTTATCAAGTTTTTCTACCCATTCTTCTGAACTAACGTCTTTTTTTACACTGAAATCAGCAACTTTTAGATATTCATTAAACCTTGCATCGTATCTAATTCCGGTATAAGCAATAATAGTTTTAAAAGGATATTTTTTATAAATTTCTTTCATTAAATATGCCCCTTGATAGGTTGAATTAAATTTCTTTCCTACGCCTTTGATGTCACATAAAATTATATCATATACCTGCAATGTGTCAATAACATCAACATCATCAAATTTTACTACATTAAATTCATGTTGTTTAAGTAGTTCTAATTTTTCGAACGGCTCATCGTCAATAATTGCTATCTTAACGTCTGATCGTTTAAGTTGCTTTAGTTTTAATGCTGGAGTGTTTAGTGCTGAGATGTTTTTCAACTCTCCAATAAATTTAAATTTCATAAGCGTATGATTTATAAATTAATAATTCTTTACACCACTTTCATTTCCGTTTCGCTACTCAATTGCTTCAGCAACTGTCTTACATTCTCTTTGGCCGTATCGCTGGCAAAGGAGTGATCGTGGAACACGATGCGGAGAGGGGCAAAGGTAGCAACCGCGCGTGCAAAGGTTTCGTCAATATTATCATCAAAGCAACAATACAGCGCATTGCCATCTACTTTGTAAACGGTTTTTCCTGCTATTTTGGTTTGTTCTATTGGTAATGACAACGGCAAGCCCCAGTCCAACATTACTTGTGCCACTAAGTCATCAGCCGTTCTTTCCGGTTTAATGTGGTTGGCAAACAGTTCATCCATCATTTCCTGCTTGTAGTCCTGTGGACGGTAATACACATCCTGCATATTGCTGGTATCGAGGCGATAAACACGGAAACCAATATCTGTTACTTTGTTTTGCGTTTCGTGTACTGTGTCAAATAAGGAAGCGCCTTTTTCCTGCTCTTTTTTAGACGCAAAACCTTGCGTCTCTACAATTTTTGCACCTGCACGGCGTATCCGTTCTTTTCCTATCTCGCAAATATTATGATAACCGGCCTTGTACGCTTCGCTTTTTTCATCTGTTTTTTCGGGTAATTGCACCATTATAAACTTACGGTTACCACCATCTTCGGCATTAAGCTGCATTACGGCATGAGCGGTAGTGGCGGAACCGGAGAAGAAGTCGAGGATAATTATATCTTTGTCTTGTTGCAATATGTAAATCAGATATTTTATTAAATCTATCGGTTTTGCAAAATCAAATGGTATATTAAGGCTAGATAATTCTTTGGAACTATGTCTATTTTCAAATTTGCTAATAATATCTGATGGAATTTGACCTTCTTCTTGTCGGTCTTTTAACCAAATTTTTGTGTAAACATTCCACTTTGCTGATTCACCTTTTTCATTCAACAATACACCACTATCTGTTTTCTTGAATTCAATATTACCATTATCTTTTTCTTGATCATACTTCTCATAACTCCCTCTCCAAACTTCATCAGAAGTTTTAGGCATTACTTATTCACCTTCCGCAAATAGTGAAGGTATAGCCTCGCCTTGTGGAATAACAAAAGATCCATCTGGGCATTGTATCCAATATCTTAAACCAGGTCTTATTCCCAATGAAGATTGATATAACCCCATTGTTCTATAATATTCACCTTTTCTTGCCCCTTCTGTTTCGACTTGTGTGTATACTTTTTTCTCTAATTCATCACTTATTTTACCTTTAAAGTATCTAGCTACATCATAAATTTTTGCATAAACAATTATATAATCTATATTATGAGCAAAGTATTTGCCTTGGCTTCCTCCACCAGACTTCATTTGTCTCGAAATAATACCTAGTAAATTATTTTCTGAAAATATTTCATTACACAACTTTAAAATATTGCTTAATTCATCCTGTCCTATACTTATAAAAATCACCCCATCGTCCGTCAATAAGTTGCGGGCAAGTTTCAGTCGTGGGTACATCATGGTAAGCCAGTCGGAGTGGTAGCGTCCTGCGGTTTCGGGGTTAGCCACCAGGCGGTTGCCCAGTTCATCCATCATGCCGCTGTCGGCTTTATATTCGTCGCTGTCCTGTGCAAAATTATCTTTATACACAAAGTCATTGCCGGTATTGTAGGGCGGGTCAATGTAAATCATTTTCACTTTACCCAAATAGCTTTCCTGCAATAGTTTCAGCACTTCCAAGTTATCGCCTTCAATGTAAAGGTTTTCGGTGGTATCAAAGTTTACAGAGTCTTCCCGTACCGGTCGCAGCGTATTGGTAGTAGGCATATTGGCGGTAACAATGGCTTCGCGTTTGCCGGGCCATTCCAGCCGGTAACGTTCCTTTGGACCTTCCACTATATCGGCGCTGAGTTCCTGGCGCAGCAAGTCGAAATCAACGGCTTTGCCATCGGCAGTTTCAGTTACGCAATGTGGAAAAAGTGAAGCAATACGCTCTATGTTTTGGCTCACCATGTCGGGGGTGGTCATGTCTAATTTTTCGGTCATATAGTGTAAGTAATTAAAGTCATGTTTTTATTAATCATCAATTTCAATTTTTGTGTTTACTATTACTTTCCAGCGTTCGTTGGTTGAGAATCCATTTAATGAAGCTGAAGCTTTAAGTGCTGTACGAAAAAAAGTGACTTTCTTTTTTTGTAAAGCTTTATATAAAGCAGTTGATAATAGTTCGTTATCCAGTATTTCTTCAAGAATATATCCAAGACGCTGCAATTCAGTAACCGGAACATATTCAAAAAGTTCGTTATTAAACATTTCCGGCTTAATCGACTCAGCTAATTCATTCAATACAGTTGATACCCGATTTATACCGCCAACCCTTTTTTCGAATTGTATTAAATCACAAGCAGTAAGGGCCGGATTGGAGACTTTAATATAGCCGGTTTCTGTTTTCATTGATTCCAGAAGAGTTTCCGGAATATTCTTTTTGCTAATGTAGTTTATTATCAATCCTTTTTTTTGAGTCGTGCGTAAAACAGGAAAATTCGTTACAACAAAAAATTCTTGCGGTTGTTGGTGAGAGGCCCCAAAAAAACTTGCTGCATTAAGTAATGCCAAATAGTAAGGACGCTCAAGATTTTTCATCAAACCATCCAAGAACATGGCAGGGGGTAAAATGCCTTTGGAAGAATATTGAGGAGGAATAATCAGGTAATAACTTCTGTAAATGGAAATAATTTTCCCCTTAACAGTTAATCTGCTTAATGCGCTTCTTGCAGCAATTTCGGTATAACCAGGGAGTTCTTCGGCTATCAAACTTAATGAAAAAGCATACCTTCCGCGTGATTGAAGGCTTTCTATCCATTGGCTTATAGTGATTTCATCTTGCTTGCCCATTGAAGTAATTTTTTGCCAAAGGTATCGATTTTCGGTATATATTGCAAGTAATCTATCAGTTTTTTTAAATATCTAATTAATTTGTTTGAAAATATTCCTTAAAACTAAAGTTGAAATACAATACAGATTTATTTTCTTAATTAATTAGCCTCAAAGATATTATTTAATTTCAAAAATTGATGGCTTTTTGTTCTTATATGGTAACAAATAATCAATTTATGAGTGCATGGATAATTGCATGATTCATACCGATATTGTTTAAGAATATGTTCCGAAACCTACAGTTCCGAAATGGCTGTTTCGCAACTTAATAAACGTTCATTCTATTAATCTATACTGAAAATATTATCCCTAACTTCGGATAAATTATTATATGTTTATATGATTGATTAATAGCACTATGCCGCATTATTAATGTTTTGTTTTTGTCGCAAATATCTGCAATATTTGCGACAAAGTTCATTTTTTTATCTATGTAATTAAATGACTTATTTTTTCAATTTCGTTGTAAACAAATTAATTCTCTAACTCAAAGTAGGAAGAGAGGTGAGGTATAGAAACGACTTATAAAAAAAGCTCCGATCTTCACAGACAGGAGCTCAAACACTACAAAATATTTAACTCATCTCTGCCCATTTCGGGCGTTTGCGCCTTTTGCTACTTTTGGCGCGACAAAAGTAGTCC
>JBAWXD010000281.1:0-4395 GCA_037144275.1 Paludibacter sp.
GGTAGTAGAAAAAATGGAAAACAACACACATGTGGTTGTGATTCAGTCCGTTCTCGATAAAGAAGTCTATCAGGATGTTGCTACTATTGTGGTTGATAAAGATCAAAACAGTAATACAAGTGTTCAGGTTATCGGCGATCCTTATATTTACGGTCCGAACTATATTATAGAACCGGCCTATTATTATACACCTTCCATTTTCTCGTTTTTCTGGGGTAGCGGATATTATAGCTGGCATTCACCCTATTACTGGGGATATTATCCTGAGTACTACCATCATCACAGTCCGTTTACATTAAACATTTATTTATCAAATATTTATGGACATATCAATCATGATCACCGCTATTATTATTCCAACACCTTACGCAATCAATATGCCAGAGATATTCATGCAAGCTTAAGTCGAAATGATTATGCCACAATGCATCCCGAAAGGACTTTCAGCAGCAGAAATGATAATGTGCGTAATAAACGTGACTTTGAATTCAATCGTAACGGGGCAGTTCGCAATGGGGCAACACGACCAGGCTACCAACAAAATTCAACAGAAACAACGAGACCTTCACGAAATTACAATAATTCAAATGGGACAAGAAATTCTCAATCGAATGGTTGGAATCAAGCAAATCCGGCAAATAATTCAAGCCGTGACAACCATTATCAAAACCGTACAAATCCATACGATTCGGGTAACAGAAATAATAGTGGATTACAAAATAATAATCGGAATCAAAACAACTCAACTACTCCGAATTACACAACTCCTCCGACCAATTATAACCGAAATTTGGACGGAAACAATAATAACCGTGTAACTCAGCCATCAATACGAAACGACAACGGAAATCAGAATAACACAATTCATCGTGACAATACAAACAGACCAAATACGCAGCAAACACAGCCAAAACCTGTAGAACGTAAACCAGTAGTTTCACAACCAATAGTAAAAGAACCACGACGTGATACGAGGGATAATTCCACAAAAAATGACGAAAGAAAATAGATTAGAGGTTAATAGATAGATTTTGTTTAGTTTGCAGAAACCGTTGGAATTAATATTCCAACGGTTTTTTTATTTCAACGAAATCATTTAAATTTGTAGATTAATTCTTTTGTTATGGCAATTCCTACCTCCCGAACCAAAGAACGCGGACGCATCTTTATAGATACCCTTAAATGCGACGGTTGTGGACAATGTGTGAAAGTTTGCTCTGATTTTGGGTTTGAACTTGTCGATAACAAAGCGGTGATTTCCAAAAAAAGTATTTTCGGCTGTGTAGCCTGCGGCCAGTGCATGATGGGATGTCCTACAGGAGCTATTGTAGTAGAAGGACGCACATTATCGCCGGTTCAGTTATTCGATTTAGCAGATAAAGAATCAGTTCCGACATTCGAAAGTTTATTAGCTTTACTTCAGCGGCGACGTAGTATCCGAAAGTTTAAAGATAAAGCAGTTGAACCTGAAAAAATCAATCAAATTCTCGAAGCTGCTCAAACAGCTCCAATGGGACTACCTCCTTCAGATGTACATGTGGTTGTGTTTGAAAACAAAAAACAGGTTCGCACATTTGCCGAAGAATTTTCAGTCTATCTGAAAAGTATGCGTTGGATGGCTTCAAATTGGTTTATGACTCTAATGCGACCATTCTGGGGGAAAGCGAACGATGAAATGATGCGCGAATTTATCAAACCGGTATTTGATATTTATGTTGACAGCATGGAAAAAGGTGAAAACTGGATAAATTACGATGCACCACTTGCGATGTATTTTTATGGCTCGCCCTATTCCGACCCTGCCGACCCTATTATTGCAGCCACTTACGCCATGCTTGCCGGCGAAAGCCTCGGACTTGGAACCTGTATGCTTGGAGCTGTTCATCCGTTTATTCAGAATGGCAAAAAAGCCCGCCTTTTCAGGGAAAAATGGGGTATCAAATATACGTCACGCGAAGGATTGTTTCTAATTTTCGGATATGCCGATGTTCATTACAAAAAAGGAGTGAAACGAACATTTGCCGATATACACCGAGTAAGTTGACAATTGACAGTTCAAAGTTGACGGTTGATAAACATACCTTTACAGAGAACTGTTCACTATCAACTCCTAACTAACAAAGTGTTTTTATTAATGCAAATAAACGCAATTATCTTTTGTTAGTTCTATTTATTCCTAAATCCAATGGTCGCACAATCCAAAAGTCCTCCTTATGGGGGATTTAGGGGACCGCTATGAACTGAAAAGAGATATTCCTGCTCAGTTTGTCCGGGTGTCGGAATCAATTCAGCTTTGCTAAGGCAATTCAGCACATCCAAATCCATTATGCTTGAATATCCGGAGCGACAAATAATCTTTTTTGATCCAAGCAAAACTGCAACTAATTCAGCATCGGGTAAATGTGAAACAAGAGTGATATTTTCAACATGCATTTCAATCTTTTCAACTTGTGGTTGCCCGCGAACAATCAACACTTTTTCAGCTCCGTTTTTATATTTCAATATCAGCTTGTTTTCAAAAATAGTCCGTTGTGGTTCAACTCCCGAAACAACAGCCACCAGATCAAATACTGTGTTTGGAACTGTTTTTTCCATCCCATGAAAACGCGAAAGTGTTCCGATAAATTTCGCATTATTGGGTATGGGGTATTTGTGCGCCAAATCACCCGATAAACCCCCATTTTCTTCTCGGTCTGGAATCCAACATTCGTCGTATCGAGAGATAAAAGCACTGTGAAGTCGATGAACAAGTGGTTCTAAAAACCTTAGATTTGCAGGCATTTTCACCATCAATTGATGTGTCATGTAGATGGAATGAGCACGACGACTCCACATTCCGAAACGGTTATCCGAAATCACCTGATCGAAATGCTCGTTTCTAAGTAAATCTCTCAACCAGATATGCTCCCGAATAATGCCACTAATAATATTGGGGAAATTAAATAACATCGCTCCCACTTGCGATTTTCCGGAAGCATAATGTATCGAATAGGATGGGAAATCAATAAAACGAAGCGATGGAAACTCCTTCTGAAGAAAAGCCAATGGATATCCATCAGCCACTACAACCACCTCATTACCTTCAATAATAAGCTGTTGGATTAGAGGTACACAGCGTGTAGCATGACCTAATCCCCAATTTAGCGGGCAAACTAATATTTTCATAATGTGAAAATGTGCCAATGTGAGGCTGATCCAAAAAGAATTATTGGCACATTGGCATATTAAATTATTGGCTCATTGATTTATCCTGCCACAGAAACATCAAATCCTCTAGCTCTTCCTTTTTCGGCAATATCGTTCAATTCTTCAACATTGACCTTTTGAAGATTTTGAGTTGGTGCTTCACGGTCGAGAGAGTAAATCATAACTTGCTGTGGACGAATTTGTTCCAATGCTGATAACCATGCTTCTACTTCTTCGTAAGTTGTATTATCGAGTTTCTCGCCGTTGACTTCGCCACGTAGAAACATGGTTTGAATGATTAATCGACCTTCGAATTTTTTTAATTGTTCAATAAACCATGTCACGTTTATATGCTTTCCAACAGGCTGATCCATTAGTTTCATGGTACGGTCGATAGCCGAATCAAATTTCAGGATATTATTGTCAACCTTGTTCAGAGCTGCAAAAATATGGGGCTTGTGAACACGGGTAGAATTAGACAACACGCTGACTTTAGCTGTCGGACAATATTTATTTCTCAATGAGATTGTATCGTCAATGATACCTTCAAATTCAGCATGAAGCGTGGGTTCACCATTTCCGGCAAATGTTATCACGTCGGGGATTTGTCCTACAGCAACCATTTCCTTCAACTTAGCCTCCAACGTTTCACGCACTTGTTCCCGGTTAGGAATGGGCGATTCTTGCATGTTGGTATTAAAACCACACTCGCAATAAATGCAATTGAAAGAACAGATTTTAGCATCGATTGGCAATAGGTTTACACCCAGCGAAAGCCCAAGACGACGACTGTGAATAGGTCCGAAAATGATTTCGTTGAATAAGAACATTCAGGAGAAAATTTAATTAGAATTTAAAAAACCAGGAGAAAATTGGAAAAGGAGTTGTAGTAGCTGTTTTGGAAGCCCCATCAATACTTATCACCCCAGAAAGTGAAATCTGAAAAGCACTATTGGGCTTTGATTGAAAGCGTACACCTGGCATTAGCCACACAAATGAAGCATTATTAATCTTTCCAATTGAAAGAATACCGTCAGGAGATGTATAAATATTATTTGGCTCTATAATTGATGGAAGTCCAATTTCACTATCAAAAATAAATTGTGTTTTACGAGTGATAGGGATTGTTCCTGCAAATGACAACATTGGAGCACCAGTACTGAACGATGGGTTTGAAAATGCTCCCACAAAAAGATAACTAAACCCTAT
>JBAWXD010000282.1:0-4296 GCA_037144275.1 Paludibacter sp.
GTTCCCCTTTAGGGGCTTGGGGTCTACATTATCCCGAAAATATCTTTCAATGTAAGACCGGTCAAAACTAAAATAACCATCAATACAATATTTATCAGATTGATTGGCAAAAGGTATTTCCATTCGAGGTTCAACAACTGATCAATACGCAGACGTGGGAATGACCAACGAACCCATAAACTTAAGAAAATCAATACAGCTGTTTTTCCAAAGAACCAAACATAAGTAGGAATAAAACTCATAATCCCATTGAATGCATCCCAGCCCTGAACCTGAATAGGTAGAAAACCGCCTAAGAATACAGTTGTAGCAATTGACGCTATTATAAACATATTAAGGTATTCTGCCAGATAATAGAAGCCGAACTGAAGTCCGGAGTACTCGGTGTGGTAACCGGCAGTAAGTTCCGATTCAGCTTCCGGTAAGTCGAAAGGTCCACGGTTTGTTTCGGCGTGACCGGAAATCAAATAGATTACGAAAGCGATAACAGAAGAAATATGTCCGTTGAAAATGTTCCAGCAATAACGCTGACCTTCAATCATGGTCGAGAACTGCATGGTTCCGGCCAATACTACAATAGTCATCAGGGCAAAACCGGCTGAAAGTTCATAACTAACAAACTGTGCACCACTTCGCATGGCACCAATCATGGAGTATTTGTTGTTACTTGACCAACCTGCAAGTAAAACACCGATAATTCCTAAGGAAGAAACAGCAGTTACATAAAGTACGCCAATATTGAAATCAACCGCATGAAGTCCTTTTCCGAATGGAATAGCTCCGAAAGTCATCATAGAAGCCGCAATCATAAAGAAAGGAGCTGCAAAGAACAGGAAGCGGTCAGAACGATTGATTTTTACAATTTCTTTCAACAGAATCTTAATCATGTCGGCAACAGACTGTAAAAGTCCCCATTTACCTACACGGTTAGGACCGTAGCGAGCCTGGAAGAAAGCGGTGATTTTACGCTCTGCATAAATAAGTATCAAAGCTATAACCGCATAAGCAGTTAATAATAAAGCACCTACCAGCACAAATTCAATAAGTAAAACCCAAAATTCCGACATACTGCTTCTCAATGCAGAGTCAAGCCAGCTTGTCAGGTTTGTAATTTCTAAGGGTTGTGAATAATTTAATATCATAATTTTTGAATTTCTCTAATTAAAACGAATTACACGAATTTTAATAACGCCGAAGGCTAATATCAATGAAATCAACGGTCTATATCCGGAATTACATAGTCCATAGAACCACCAATACCAATAAAGTCAGACACTTTTTCATTCTTACATATCAACGGCATAACCGAAACCAGAGCCATTGAAGGAGAACGAAATTTCAAACGGTATGGGAATTTATCACCACGACTTTCGATAAATACACCAAAAATACCTTTAGCTGCTTCTATTCCCTGATAGTATTCACCTTCAGGTATGCGGATTATTGGTTTTACTTTGGCACAAATATCGCCTTCGGGAATATTGTCAATTAATTGTTCAATAATATGAAGTGATTCTTCGATTTCGTCCAAACGGTTCATGTAACGCGCATACGAGTCACCTTCCGTACGGATAATTTCTTTGAATTCTACTTTATTATAAAGCGCATATGGAGTATGTTTGCGTAAGTCATTCGACCAGCCCGAAGCTCGTCCGGCAGGACCGGTAACCGCAAAGCTAATAGCATCTTCTTTCGATAAGTTTCCAATTCCAATCATACGACCCAATGCAATCACATTATGTGAGAAGAATCGGTCATATTCTTTCAACTTTTCGCGCATATAAATAATGAACGATTTTACATCTTTCTGGAAATCAGGGTAAATGTCAAACATTACACCGCCAATCACATTCTGATTGATAATTAAACGTCCACCACAGGTTTTGTCAAAAATATCAAGAATAATCTCACGTTCGCGCATACCATAAATAAAGGCAGTGGTTGCACCCAGGTCGTTGGTCTGGCAAGCCCAAGCCAACAAGTGCGAATCCATACGGTTCAACTCGTCCATAATGGTACGGATATATTGAGCACGTTCAGGTACTTCAATTTCGGACGCTTTCTCCACACACATACACAAACCATGACGGTTGATGTTAGCCGAAAGATAATCCAGACGGTCAGTAAAGTGTAGTATTTGAGGGTAGGTGAGGGCTTCACTTAATTTTTCGATACCACGGTGAATATATCCACTGTGAACATCAATCTTTTTTACAATTTCTCCATCTAACGCTGTGCGGAAATGCATTACACCGTGAGTAGAAGGGTGTTGAGGGCCAATATTAATAATATAATCATCGTCACCGAAAATATTGACTGTTTCTTCAACCAGTTTGCCATCAATTTCCATTATGCGTGGAGCAGTATCAATCATATCAACACTTTCCAGCGAAAGTGGATTCAACTCAGGATTAGCATCGTAGTCTTTGCGCAATGGAAAACCATTCCAGTCAGCATTCAGGAAGAACTTGCGCATATCAGGATTGTTGATAAAACGGATACCCAGCAAGGCAAACACTTCGCGTTCGTTGAAATGCGCTGTTTCGAAAAGGTTAGTAACCGAATACAAAAGTGGATTCACACGGTCAATAGTACCAGTTTTTAGTACCAGCTCTTTCGATAAATCTGTTGAAGAAGAAAGTAAGTAATTTACACCCAATTCTTCACCCCGATCCATTCCGATTAAATAAACCAACACATCAAAAGGAAGTGCTGCATTATCGCGAAGGGTTTTTGCCAACAAATGCAATTTGTCCGATGTTACTGTAATCGTCAGTTTTTGCTTTTCTTCAATAACTGCATCTTTTACAGTATCAAGTATCAGCTTTTTTATCTTTTCCATTATTTATAAATGTCTATTATCAATGGTCTTTAGTCTTTCAATCAATAACTCCGAAGGCTAATATCACGAACGAAGTGAGTTAATATCACCGTAGGTTAATAACGCCGAAGGCAAACTATCGTTGTTTATTCCCCAAAAATTGTTCAACCTTAATCTTACGTTGTAACTGCATCAAGCCATAAAACAATGACTCAGGGCGGGGAGGACAACCAGGAATATATACGTCGACAGGAATAATCTGATCAACACCAGGTACCACGTGATATGAATTAATAAACGGACCACCCGAAATAGCACAAGCACCCATAGCAACCACATATTTAGGTTCAGCCATTTGGTCGTACACACGTTTAATAAGTGGTGCCATTTTATGAACCATTGTTCCTGCAACAATCATCAGATCAGCCTGTCGTGGACTGTTACGGGTAACTTCCATACCAAAGCGGGCAATATCGTGGTGAGCAGCAGCCGTAGCCATAAACTCAATACCACAACAACTTGTAGCATAAATCAATGGCCAAACAGAATTTGAGCGTCCCCAGTTAATTAGTTCATCAATTTTGCTCAATACAACGTTAACACCGTTGGCTTCAAGTTCTTTGAGATAATTTTCAAGATACTCGTTGTCGTTGAATTCCTCAGTAGGGATTCCTTTTATATGGATATTCTTTAGTTCCATTTTAATACATTTTTCTTCCAGGCATAGGCAAGACCTAAACCAAGGATAACGATGAAAAATAAAATACTATACAATCCGGTATAACCCAAATCACGAACGATGGTTGCCCAGGGAAACAAAAAAATCGTTTCCACGTCGAACATCAAATACAAAATAGCATACAGATAATAACCTGCTTTAAACTGCATCCACGAAGTTCCGTGCGTTGGTATTCCGCATTCGTAAGGCTCTCCTTTTTGTAGATTGAATGACTGAGGTGCTAAGAGAATGGCTATACCAAGTCCGGCAATAACCAATACAATTCCGGTAAGGAATACGGTAAGGAAAAGCGATAAACTGCTCATATAAATGAATAAATTTAATTAGCTTGAAATCGGGTGCAAAGGAACTACAAATTTTCCAAATTGACGAATTTTTTCTCGAAAAAACCGCTTTCAACTTGTTCTGTCATATTTTGCAATCCCGAGGTTACATTTGTTTTAAGTATCTGAAAAATAGATTTATATAAAAATAAATTGTTCACCCGAATAACAATAATATAAAATTATTAATTATTATTAAGTGTTTGTTTTTCTCATTTATAGCCGAAATGAGCAAAAACAGATTGAAATTTTATAAAAATGAACTGATTATAAAAATGAAGATAGTGTTAGATAAACTAAACTTCGTGATAAAAAAAAAGGGAACAATAAGTACGAAAATTCCCTGTCTGATTTTCACAGCTCCAATTAATTTATCGAAAACTATTTCCTTTAAAGGCTGGTCGTATATAATA
>JBAWXD010000283.1:0-4250 GCA_037144275.1 Paludibacter sp.
AAAGGTATAAACGTCTTTGTGTTGGGTATTTTGACCGTAGTGAGTGTCCTTTTGGCTTTGCCTTTTGCCCAAATGAGAAACTCTTTTAAAACTGTTACGACGCACGCTGCCCAGAATGCACTTACCAGTATTGGCGTTGACTTACATGGGCAAATCAAAAATGCCCGACAAATTGTTAATTCACATAAATATGAAGCTAATACCTTTAATATTGCTGATAAAAATGGAGTAAGCAACGATCCTCAATGGAGTTCGAATTTTGGACTGAAAGAAATTTTTTTTGGCGAATCTTCTGATTTATCCGCAGAGAAGGAAGCTGCTCATACCAATTCAGGATTGCCCGAAGAAATAGCTTCCGGATCAGTTAGAAAAGGAGTAAGCAAAATAGGTCGATTTGTGTCTGTTTCATCGAAAATGTCATCTAGTAAAGATGCAACCCAGACAATCGGGGGTTCAATCAAACAAATGGCTAATCGTGACTAATGATAGCTGATTGTAACTCATCCCGGCGTGAATCTGGTCTATTTCCTAGCTTAACATAAAATAATAGGTTTTTGTGATTGTTTAGTTTTGATTCAGTTTATTTGGTTTTTAAAAAATGGGATTAGATTTTTGATTAAAGCCCTGTTCAATCTAGCTGAACAGGGCTTTTTAATTTTATATAAAGCGAACTGTTTTTATTCCAGTTCCATCAAAATACCGTCTTTGCATGTTGCCTGTTCTGCCTCCACCTTAATAGGTTTAATAACACCGTTTTTTTTGGAAAGAATGTTATTTCCCATTTTCATGTTTTCTATAAGTGCTAAACTATCACTCTCTTTTGCAATATCGCCTACTTTTCAAATATTCTGACACTAACTCCTCGTTAAAACACTTCAAACAGTTTGATGGAGGTTATACTGCATTTTACACATAACACTAGTTTTTCAAAACTCACAACTCAATAAATATTAGAATCAAAGGATATTGTAAACTTACTAAACAATTGCTAGATAAGCTGTGATAAATTCCACTAGAATTTTTAATGCATTTCAACAAAAACACAGCTATTTATTAGTTCAAATTTATTGTTATTCATTTCCAAAAGTCAGAAATCTAAAAATAGCAAGATTTAATTATGGACTTTAGCGTCAATTTATATATTAAAGTATGTCGTATAATATTTATTTATTTGTTAGAATTAACAATAAATTTGAATAATAGATTCTACTATGTATTAAAAATATTTAAATAAGCAGCCGTAAAATTAAATTAATGTCAACGTTTTTAATTCTAATACGATATATGGTAGTGACCTAATCAATTGCTTCACTTTTGATAAAATGTAACAAATAATGTCAGATTGTACCATATTTATTGATGTCTTTTAGAATTAGTAATGAAACTTAAGCTTGTCAATAATCACAATACTACAATGAAAATGTACTTTAAGTATTTTAGTCTACAGTTTTAATTCAATATTGTAGTAAAGATTATTATTGATCCTATACATAATACTACATGTCTGATTTTGTCTACTTTAATTAATAATAGATAGATTTGTCATATAAACTTTCAATCAAACTCTAGCAGTCTTGCACTATAATTTATTTATTCATTCAAAGTCAAGTATATGAAAAAATTAGTTACATCACTCAACAGGTTTTCATCTGAATTTATACTGGTTTTGTTTTTTGCATTTGGTTTTTACCAATATTCTGCAGCACAAACTACCATTGCTGCCGGTTCCTTTATTATTGATATGGGAGTAACTCCACAAACGATATCCAATGGATTGAAACCCTATGGTTTAGTGTATGAATTGTTAAAAACCTATTCTATTCCTGTTGAGTGGATAATAAATACGTCAAAGATAAAAGATGGCGTTGATTTTAATTATAATGGGAAAGATTATAAAGGTGGACCGTTTGTCATCGAAACAACATACAGAACAACAGCTGTAAACACATCGATAACTACCTGGCAAGCTTTGGGTGTTGTCGGAGTTACTACCACAGCTCCGATTACAATAGCAACTAATTATGTAACTAAAATATATTCTGCGCCGCGCTGGACTCTCGACAAACAAAACGGTGCAATTGCTCAGGGTTATTTAAATAATGCAGGAATTCCGGCAACGGCTTATGGCGGTTCAACAAACGAAAACTGGAAAAATCCAGCCGATTTAGGTGCTTGTGATGATATTTTTGCCATGCCACATGCCGATCCTACCTGGGCGACGCATAATAACTTAATAGCATGGAATAGTACTTATAAAGGTTCAATTTGGTTAGGTTGTACAGCAGGAAGTGCGTTACACAATATGTTTAATCCTGCTAATATAAATCAACAGGGAAATTTTTTGACCGATAAAACAATGGTTAGTACCGCTGCGAATCCAAATCCAGGTTCGGGTCAGAATACAGGGGTAATTTTACCAGTATTAGGAGTAAAAACCTATTCACAGAATACACTATTACTCTGGACAAATCACAATGTTGGTTCTTTGCCATATACTTACGAAAATAGTGGCGACCCAGTAATGCAGTTTATAGGATCAATGGATGCATCGTTGACTTATGGTGCTGAGCAAATTTATATACCCATGATAAGTGGAGGTTGGTTATCTTCAACTACCGTTTCGGTTTATGACCCCGATCACACTCAAAAAGTAGATGGTGCTTATAATCACAGAGCAGCATTGGTAGTTTATGGTTATGGTTTTGGTAACTCAAACAATGGAAAGGTAATGATTCAGGCAGCACACAGTGCAACCCGGGATACAAAACCCGATAATATAGCCGCACAACGCGCGTTTTTAAATTTCTCACTCTTGGCAGCAAAGGTTACAGCACCTGAGCCAACTGTAACTTTTGAACTTGGTACGATAGCATCCGGTAGTTCATCAGCCGTGACATTTTCATTAGGGGGTACACGAACTGTAAGTGAGTTTGATATTGTGTGGAGTTCATCTTGTGGTGGTAGTTTCTCTTCAACAAATACACAAAATACCACTTTTACAGCTCCCGGAGTAGCTGCACCAACAACTTGTTTATTGACAGTTACATTAACCGAAAAAGCAGCATGTGGAAAAGTATATTCTAGCTCCGTTGGGGTTAACATCATCTGTTCAGTTGTAATTACACCAACGGTACATTCTTCGTGTTATGGACAAAATAATGGTTCGATAGAAATGAGTATCAATGGCGGCGCAACCCCTTATGTGTGGACTTGGACCAAATCAGGTGGTGGAAGTGGAAGTGGTAGCGGAACAACTATTTCTAACCTTGTTCCGGGTGCCTATTCTGTCCATGTAATTAGTGCAAATGGAGCTGGTTGTGATGCATCTTTTACAACAACAATCATCGAGAATTCTCAAATCAGTTTAAGTTCTTTACCAACAAATATACTCTGCTATGGTTCAGCCACAGGAGCTATTAATGCGAGCTTGAGCGGTGGAACTCCTCCTTATACTTATTCCTGGAGTAACGGTGCAAGCACTCAAAACCTAAGTCAAGTGGTAGCCGGAAGCTATACGCTTACTGTTACCGATAGCAAAGGTTGTACTGCTTCAACTTCATCAACAATAACTCAACCCACATCCATTGTCGCAACACCTTCCGTTACAAATGTTACCAGCAATGGTTTAATAAATGGTGCGGTTTCACTCACAGTTTCGGGCGGTGTAAGTACTTATACTTATTTATGGAACGATGGTGGAACAACCAAAGACAGAACTGGTTTGGCAGCCGGAACATATTCAGTAATAGTAACTGATGCCAATGGATGCTTACGAACTGTAAGCGGAATAACCGTTACTCAACCAGCAGCATTGACTTTATCGGCGGTGGCATCAGCTATTTTATGTTATGGTGGAGGGAATTCAACTATAACTGCAACAGGCGGTGGGGGTGTAGGTTCATTGCAATATAGTTTGAATGGTGGAACTTACCAAAGCAGCAATATTTTTAGTAATGTGGCAGTTTCAAGCACTCCCAATACTGTTACTGTGAAAGATGGATTAGGAATTACAAAATCTACAGCAGTAACAGTTAGTCAGCCTGCACCAATAGTACTTTCGTTCAACAAGACCAATGAAAGTTGCCCAAGTGCATTGAATGGAGCAGTTACGCTAACAGCAACCGGAGGAACCGGTTCATATACCTACGATTGGGCTGATGTAAGTGGTGCAAATAATTCTAAAGACCGCACTGGATTAGCTGCCGGTACTTATACAGTTACCGTAACAGACAGCAATGGTTGTACAGCCA
>JBAWXD010000284.1:0-4244 GCA_037144275.1 Paludibacter sp.
ATCAACCGCCACTTTCAAGGCCGTAAAATGGAGCATTGATAATCCAACACTGGCTTCAATAGATTCTACCGGTTTTATCATCGTAAAAGCTAATGGATCCCTTACTGTAACTGCTACTACCACACAGCCAAACTCTGCAATTAATGGTACTTTACAGATTGTGACTGTAGTTGACGATGCATTGCTTAATAAGTTGAAAGTATCGGTTATGGGATCATCTGTTCCTTCGGGTGCCGGAGCTACAACTGTGGCTCAGGGTTATGTGGCTTTATATACAAAGTTATTACAAGACAGATATACCAATTCAACAGGATTAAACTGGAATGTTGCTAATATTTCTGTCGGTGGAGACAATACGATAAAAGTTATGGCACGATGGAATACTGATTTAATACCACAGTATAGCAAATATGTTGTGTATGCTTTGGGATTGGGCAATGAAGGTATTCTTGGGGGTGGTCAGCCGATATTCAACCAGTTTAAAACAAATATGCTATTATTAATTGATAATGCCAGAAAAAAAGGCATGTTTCCAATTGTTACAAGTTGCTACACCCGTGCTGATTTTACAGCAGTTGAATATGAATTTGTCAAACAAATGAATATGCTTATTCACGAATGGGATGTACCAAGCGTTAACTTATTGGGAGCGGTCGACGATGGAACAGGGAAATGGGCTGCTGGTTATGGTTACACCGATGGAATCCATCCAAATGATGCCGGTCATCAAGAACTTTTTTACGCAAATGTTCCTTCATTATTTGATGCGTTAAAAGCAGGTAAAGTGTTACCGGTTAAAGCTACAGGAACCTATTTGACATTAGGAAAATCATTATCAAGTCAAAACAAAATTGCACTAACCCCTGAAAATACAATTCATCCGTTTACCATTTCATTTGATGTTAAAACAAGCGCTACTGGGACTATCGCTTCGTTTTATCAAGGTTCTACAGTTGGTACAGTAATCATTAATGCATCCGGCATGCTTAGTTATCAATCGCCTAACGGTGGGTCAGTCACAGGCCAAGCGGTAATAAATGATGGCCAATGGCACAAGATTACATTAACTCACTATTATGCTCGTGGAGAAACCATTTTATATGCTGATAATACTGCAATCGGAAGTGTTAGTGAAAAACTGCTTGCTCTATCCTTTTATTTAAGCGATAAGGATGCTCCAAGCTCAATTGATTTCCGTGAATTATTTTTCTATCGCTCCGGGATGAATGCGTATGAAGTTGCCGCTTTGAATAATGGCCGAATGCTTAAATCAAGTTTAGAAATTTATTCACCACTTGATGGGCAAAAAATACTTTCGAATGATATATTAATGAATCTGGCACAAAGTACAAATACGATAAAACTTATTGAGATTCCTACAAAAGTTACTGACATTTCGTATTTGAATGCTGTATCAGCGTCCCCTAATCCTGTTGCTGACAAATTGTTTATTAATGGAATCAGCTCTGCCAAAAACATTTCGGGTACAATTTATGGTGTCGATGGAAGAGTAGTGCTTTCAAATATCATATTGAATAATAACCAGTTAAATGTCTCATCACTTCAGGCAGGTTCGTATATTTTATCCATGAAGAATAATGATTCTAATGAAAACTTTAGATTGAACTTTATCAAAAAATAACGATGTTACAACCTAAATGTGCCTTATATCAATTCATTTTGATTGTGATGTTTCTGTTTGTGTTTTCAACAATACAGGCAAATTCATTATCGTTGGATATAAACAGCGGTTGGAAGTTTAAGCAATCCGACTCAACGAACTGGCATAAGGCACAGGTTCCAGGATGTATTCATACCGATTTGTTGAATAATAAACTAATCAAAGATCCATATTACAGAACAAATGAGCGTAATTTACAGTGGATTGATAGGGTAGATTGGGATTACGAAACAAACTTTAATCTGTCCACTGAGTTTATTGCCAAGGAAAATATAGAACTTGATTTTAAAGGGCTGGATACATTTGCGGAAGTGTACCTAAACGGGACAAAGATTCTTTCATCCGATAATATGTTTCGTGAATGGTTGGTCGATGTAAAATCGGTAGTCAAATTAGGTGAAAACTTCTTGCAAATCAGATTTCAGTCACCAATCAAAAAAGGACTCGAACTTCAAAAATCTTTTGGGATATTTCTACCTGCAGTAAACGATCAGTCCGAAAATGGTGGCTTATTTAAAGATCAGTTAGTCAGCCCTTTTATTCGCAAAGCTCCCTATCATTTTGGTTGGGATTGGGGGCCACGATTTGTAACTTCGGGCATTTGGAAACCTGTTTCTATTCGGGTATGGAATGAATTGAAGATTGAGGATTTGAATGTCAAACAACAATCATTGACAGATAAATTAGCCATTTTGAATGTTCAGGTTCAAGTTCAATCTACAAAAAATCAGCATGCTATTGTCGAAATTTCAACCGGAGACAAATCGAAAATAAAGAAAACCGTTGAGTTGAAAGTAGGCAATAATCTTGTTGAAATACCATTAGAAATTAAAAACCCAAAACGTTGGTGGACAAATGGATTAGGCAAGCCGAATTTATATACGATTTCTGCTGTGGTTAAATCAGAAAATTCAGTTGATTCTCAAAGTCAGGAAATTGGACTTCGCACATTACGCTTGATACAGAAACCGGACAGTGCCGGTCATACTTTTTACTTCGAGCTGAATGGAATACCTGTTTTTGCAAAAGGAGAAAATCACATACCTAATGACATGTTTTTAAATCGTGTCACAAAGGATGTGTATGATTGGGAAATAAATACCGCTGTCATATCAAATCTAAACATGTTGCGTGTTTGGGGTGGTGGAATTTACGAAGACGATTATTTCTATCAACTTTGTGACCGCAATGGGATATTAGTTTGGCAGGATTTTATGTTTGCCTGTTCGATGTATCCCGGTAATGATGCATTTCTGAGTTCATTAACAAAAGAAGCATACTATCAGGTTAAGCGACTTCGAATTCACCCTTCAATTGCTCTCTGGTGTGGAAATAACGAAATAGATGTTGCCTGGCAAAATGATAGTAAAACCGGAGGTTGGAGTTGGAAAAACGCTTATACCGATCAAAAGAGAGAACAAGTTTGGAAAGCGTATGATACTATTTTCAATCATATTTTGGCAGATGCAGTAAAAGCTTTGTCGCCCGAAACTGCATATTGGCAATCATCTCCTTCAAGTATTGTCCCGAAAAAGTATGCTACAAATTCAAATCCTGATGGTGATAGTCATTATTGGGGTGTTTGGCATGCGCGTGAACCATTCGAAAATTATGCTAAAAATATCGGTCGTTTTATGAGCGAATATGGTTTCCAATCGTTCCCGGAATTTGAGACAATAAAAAAGTTCGCATTACCGGAAGACTATAACATTGAATCAGATGTGATGCGCCTTCACCAACGGAGTGCTATCGGAAACATGGCTATCAAAGACTATATGAAAATGTATTATCATGTTCCGGATAATTTTGAGAAATTCCTTTATGTAGGTCAGGTTTTACAGGCTTATGGAATTCAGTCCGCCATCGAAGCACATCGTCGGGCAATGCCGTATAATATGGGATCGTTGGTGTGGCAAATCAACGACTGCTGGCCAGTGGCTTCATGGTCAAGCTGCGATTATTTCCACTGTTGGAAAGCCCTGCAATATGAAATTAAACGTTCCTTCGAACCGATTATCATTTCCGTCTATTCAAAAGCCGAAAATACAAGCGTCACAGTTGTATCGGATAAGTTATACAATGTTTCGGCACAATTGGAAATGAAAGTTTGTGATTTTAAAGGCAAAGTTTTACAATCCAAAATTATTCCTGTAAAAATCAAAGCCAACGGTATTACTGATGTTTTATCGCAATCTACCTCTAAATTTACTGACAATCTTAATGGAACATATTTGTCCTGCTCGTTGAAATCCGCCGAAAAGGTATTAGCTCAGAAAACCTATTATTTTACACAACCAAAAAATCTTCAGCTACAAAATCCAACCATTACTTCGACTGTTTTAAAGAAAGGAGATGCCTGGGAAATAACCTTGAAATCTGAAGTATTGGCAAAAGATGTCTATATGAATTTTGCAGGGATTGAAGGATTCTTCAGTGATAATTATTTTGATTTGATTCCTTCTGGAGAATTTAATGTTACATTTACACCGAAGGATAAATCATTATTACCTGCAAAACTTGTATTGATATCGTTAATTGACAGTCTTAATTAAGTCAAATACTA
>JBAWXD010000285.1:0-4204 GCA_037144275.1 Paludibacter sp.
TGAATATCCAGCCAATGGTTGAAACAATTCCAATAAAAGTGAACAGATTGTTTATTATTGGAAGTGCTACAGCAAATGGTTGGAGTTTGGCTACTGCTCCTGAACTTACAAAAACAACAGGCAATCCCTGGGAATATACCTATATAGGAGCATTAGTTAGCTCTGGAAGCTTCAAGTTCGCAACCTCAAAAGGTGATTTTAGTCAGAATTTCTATGTAAAAACTTCCGACGTGTTGATGAATTTGGGTGGTGCTGATGTTCAATGGTCTGTTCCTTCTACTGGAAACTATAAAGTTACAGTTAACACCAACACCTTAGCTATCAGCATTGCAACAAATACAGCCACAAGTGTATCTCCGGCTAATCAGGAATTTCCTTCTCTGCTATCAAATGTTGTTACTGATAAACTAAAAGTAGAAAACACCTGCAATTTCAATTTCCAGATTTTTAATGTGGCAGGAGCTTCAGTATTAGCCGGGAATTCTGAAAGTGGAATTATCCCTGTTTCTACCCTCAACAAAGGAATATACCTTTTGAAAGCTGATAATAAAACTTTCAAATTTATCAAAAACTAAAACCCAAATTAACTCCAACCTAATCCAGTGGGAGTTAATTTTCATGTCATCTTTCTTTTATAAAAAAGAAATCGGATTACAGTCTGGTTTCTCCTTCAATTAAGCTTAGCAGTTAATTAAGTTATCTATTCATGTGCCTGTTATTGTATTAAACACAGTCAATAATGCCTTATACTCTAATCAAATTAGTTCGTTCAATCAAAAAAATGTGATTATGAAAACAAAAAAAATCATACAACAGCAACTTTTAATTAATACAAGAATACTCTTTGGACTTTTTATGTTGTTTGGGTTGATAATAAATACCAACGCGCAAACCACTGTAACTTATGCACAGCGTATTGCTAATTATTATGCTACCAGCAATAATGGTGGAACTTTTGGTGATAATGGTTCCTATCAGGTAGGAATGACTGCCCATGCATCTTCTCCAAAACAAGTGGTAAGTTGGAGAAAATTCAGACAAGATGGATCGGTCGGAAGTACGTGCGACCGAAGTCTGCAAATCGGAGACCAGTTTGTAGTTACTGTATCGGCAACAAGGCCTTATGGAATGATTGGGTTTTCACTTTTATCCTCACCATCAGCAACCGCAAGTTATGCTGACAGAGAAAATAATTATGCTTTATCTGTATATTTGCCAGGACCCTTGTATCCTGAAGGGGCTTCTTGGGCAGGTAAATGGACCGTGAAATCAAACGGTGGAACAACTGTAACGGCATCATTTGGTGGTAATCAATCACCAACTTGGAAGAATTTTACATTTACTATGACGCTGACTGCTGTCGATAGAATGAATGTTACTATGACTGATGGAACCTATACCTCAAACTTTTATGATGTTCAGTTGGCAAAGTCAACACCCATAACTGATTATTGCATTTATCAGGAAGATGACTGGGATGGTGGCGGAAATATGGGATGTTACTGGGGATTGGGTGCAATGGGCACTCAACATACTTTAACCGACCGTGGTTCTATGTCATTGGGTTCCAGCAATACAAGTTTTTCTGTATCCGGAGTGTTGACTAATGGTTTTGCTGCAAACAGTACTACATCTTCAGTAAATAACTCACTTACAAAAGTTGGCACAGGAGACATAACACTTTCAGCTGCAAATACTTACTCAGGAACAACTCAGATTGATGGTGGCTCATTAATATTAGGAATAAATAATGCTATTCCTTCGGGAGCATCAGGTGTTCAAAGTGCAGTAACATTCAATGGTGGCACATTAAGCACCGGAGCAAGTTCGGCAGGATTTAGCTGTGGTACAAGTACTTATCCTATGGGAGCTTTGACAGTGAATTCGACAACTGGAACTATATTAATGGCAGCTACAAGTAGTGGTCAAAATCTTTATTTTGCAAACAGCTCGGGGACAACCTGGGCTGGCAACCTGAATATTAGTGGTTGGACTGGAACGGTCGGAACTTCCGGCACGAATGGACATATATTTGTGGGTAATTCTGCGTCAGGATTAACTGCAAGTCAATTGGGAAGAATATCATTCTCAGGTTACACAGGCTCATTTGCAACAATACTTTCAACCGGAGAGATTGTACCGGCAGTAGCCGGCAATCCTGCACCTCTGTTTTTCTGTTCAGGAAACTTCAATCCGCCCAATTCATGGACAGAAAAAAACGCTGCATATATGTCTCCTTTGAGTGGAAAAGCTCCAACAAATACAACATCTTATTCTCTTCTGACAACATCTACAGCCAGTACGGTTTATTTCAAATTCTTAAGTGATTTTAGTGGTAGTGGATATTATTATGGTCCGTCAAGCAATACAACAGTCTCTTTATCAACGGCATTCGCTATGCCTACAGATTACAGAGCAAATGGAGCGTCATACACTTTTGCAGGAACAAGTGGAAATAAATATTTTATTAAAACTCTTGGTACCAGTTCATCCAATGCCTCAGCTGTTGTATTTGATTTAGGTGCAGGCGGAACGGTACAAACTGTAACATCGGTTACTCAAAGTCCGGCAGTGAGCAGTGTTTATGGGGGTTATGCCACCATTGTTACCGCCACTATTTCGGGGGCATTTACCGGAACTCAGATTCCGTATTTGCGTTACTCAACGAATTCGGGTTTTGCAACTTCTACCGTTGTGGCTATGACCGGCTCGGGAACAACTTATACAGCTACTATTCCTTCAGGAACAAATATAGCAGGGAATCCCGTTTATTATTATGTTTTCACTTCGGGAAGTGGAGGTGCAAATCCTGCAACCGATGGTTCAAATGTCGATTTATTTGCCATTAATAATAATGACAATTCGAGTTTAAACTACACCTACACCCCTTTACAGGGAATTCCCGCAATTTCATTTAGTGTTTTAAGCCCAGGTTCGGGAACATCGGGATATGTTGGGAATACAGTAACAATAACAGGGAGTAATTTATCAGGTGTAAATTCAGTCAAGATTGGTGGGTCAGGTGGTTCTATTGTAAATACATTCACAGTGCTTAATTCCAGTACAATTACTTTCCCTGCAATTGAAGCATCCGGTGCGATTTGGGTTTCGGATGGGAATACTTCTTCAACCACAGCCCAAACATATACAAATTTAGGTTATATTTCAAATGCTGATGCTGACTGGAATACAGGTTCAACCTGGTTAGGAAGTTCAGTTCCTACGGCAGGTTCAGCAGTGACAATTGCCAATGCAGTAACATTGAATGCAGCAGCAACTAATAATCCGGTTTCAGTAACGATAAATTCAGGAAAAAGTCTGACATTAGATGCTTCAGGTACCTTGACTATAAATGCAGGTGGTTCATTGACAAACAATGGTACAGCAAGTTTGGGAGGTGTAGGAACAGTTACTTTTGCAGGGACTGCAACCATTACGGGAGCCTCAACTTTTAATAATCTGACGTTGAATGGAACAACTACCCTGAACAATGCTCCTACGGTGAATGGAACATTAATAATGAACAGTGGTACAACTCTATTGACAAATTCTCCTATTTATGGTTCGGCAGGAATATTAAACTACAATCTGAACAACGGTTATGCAGCTAAATATAATACAAGTTTAGAATGGCCAGCTTCTTCCGGACCATCATCGGTAACATTAAGTACAAATTCATGGATTCAACTGACTGGAGACCGTTCATTGACGGGAAATCTCACAATTTCCGGTGGGGCATTACAAGCATACGGGGCATTACGAACATTGACAATGAATGGTACAACTCAAACTGTAAATTTATCCGGAGGTGCTATTTATGGAACTGATAATGGGACGAATAATGATTTGCAACTCACGATTACATCAGGAAGTACAACAACTTTTACGGGAAATGCAACAAGCAGCGCCGATGATGAAAAGAAATTCTATAATCTCACTATAAACAGTGGTGGAACATTGGCTCTCAGTCGGGGTATTTTGTGTAAACATGGCTCATTTATAGTTGGAGGAACTTTGCAGATAAACAATAACGGTTATGTTCAAAGTAACAATACTTCGAATGGAGCACTTGCAACAACCAATGCTTCAGCTAATTATTCATCAAGTAGCGCGTTAATTTACAACAGTGGTGGTTCATTTAATTGTTCAGATAAAGAATGGCCAACTACCAACTCTCCGGGCAATGTCACGATTCAAAATTCGG
>JBAWXD010000286.1:0-4179 GCA_037144275.1 Paludibacter sp.
CATTTGTCATTCACGAAAAGGATGGAATTTTTCATCAGAATATCAAGGTATTATCGACTGATAATTTACCTGTTGGAGATGTACTGATTCAGGTACATTATTCATCCATAAATTACAAAGATGCCCTCTCAGCCATTGGAAATAAGGGTGTAACAAAAAATTATCCTCATACACCCGGAATCGATGCAGTTGGTGTGGTTACACATTCTGGAAATGAAAATTATTCTATCGGTGATAAAGTAATAGTTACAGGCTATGATTTGGGTATGAATACTGCTGGTGGGTTTGGTCAGTTTATACGCGTTCCGGCAGATTGGTTGGTGAAATTACCCGAAGGTTTATCAATGAAAGAATCGATGATTTTGGGAACTGCAGGATTTACTGCCGGAATATCAGTCTTACGATTGAGTGAATTGGTAAATCCGGGTGATGGAAAAATAATTGTTTCGGGAGCAACCGGTGGTGTTGGCTCAGTGGCCATTTCGTTACTTTCAAAACTTGGTTATCAATCAGTTGCAGTTTCGGCAAAGCAATCTGAATATGATTACCTGTATAGGCTTGGTGCCTCTGAAATAATTCCTCGCCTTGAATTTCAGGAGATGGATAAACGTCCTATTCTTTCAGCCAAATATGCCGGGGGAATCGACACTGTTGGGGGACCTATTTTGGAAAATATCTTGAAAACCTTACAGCCACTCGGAGCTGTAACAACCTGTGGTAGCGTATCTTCCACCCATATCAGTGTATCTATTTTCCCCTTTATTTTACGTGGAATTTCCCTGATTGGAGTTTCATCCCAAAATTATCCCGAACCGCATCGCCGTATTCTTTGGGAGAAACTAGCCAACGAATGGAAACTGGATAATTTATTGAACCTATATACAGAAATTAGTATGGATGATCTCAAAGCGAACATTGATCTGATTTTAGAGGGAAAACTCAAAGGTAGAACCATCGTGAATCTGATTGATAATTAATAATGGGTATATTAACCCTTTGTGTGGATATATTTTTGTTTTAATATTGATAATCTTTTTCGACAAACACTTTCATAAATGAAAAAAAAAGCGCAATTTTGCACTTTATTTCCCATAACATTCTAACCTTAGATTATTAACCCTTCTCTGAATGGCATTAGCAAACGAGAATTATTTAAAAACTCCCGAAATCTATTGTTTTGACGAAATAGAGAAGCGTGTTAACGCTTTCAAACTGGTGCATCCCAATGCAAAATTAATCCGGCTAGGAGTCGGCGATGTTACCCGCCCGTTACCCAATGAAGTTGTTCAGGCAATGCATGCTGCTGTTGACGAAATGAGTTATACAGAGACTTCAAAAGGTTACAGTCCACCACAAGGCTATGACTTCCTAATTGAAAAAATTGTCAAGGATTATCGTTCTTTTGGCATTAGCATCGATAAAGAAAGTGTTTTTATTAATGATGGTGCAAAGTCAGATATTGGAAATATTGGACATGTTTTGGGGCGAGATAATATTATTGCAATTTCAGATCCGGTTTATCCGGTTTACGAAAATGCAACAATTATGAGTGGACGTGCAGGAGTTTTGACTGATGATTTGAAATGGAGTAATGTTGTCTATCTGCGTTGCAGCGAAGAAACCGGATTTGTGCCTGAACTGCCAAAAGAAAAAGTAGATGTTATCTATTTATGTAACCCCAATAATCCGACAGGAACTGTTATAAAAAAGGCTGAACTGAAACGTTGGGTTGATTATGCTATTGAACATCAGAGTATTATTGTATACGATGGAGCTTATTCGTCCTATGTCAACGAAGCTGATGTGCCACGAAGTATATATGAAATAAAAGGCGCTAAAAAGGTTGCCGTTGAAGTACGAAGTTATTCTAAAACAGCCGGATTTACAGGCCTTCGTTGTGGATATTCGGTTTTTCCACAAGAATTGATGGTTTATACCAAATTTGGCGAAGAAGTTTCGCTGAATAAACTTTGGAGCAGACGGAATGCTAATTATACGAACGGCGTTTCGTATGTAGTTCAACGGGGAGCTGAGGCATTATATACCCGTAAGGGCAAAATAGAAACACAGGAATTGATAAATTATTACCTGACAAATACAACATTAATACGAAATGAATTAATTTCAATCGGATTCGAGGTTTACGGTGGAATAAATTCACCTTATATCTGGTTTAAAACGCCGGATAATCAACCCTCCTGGAAATTCTTTCATCAATTATTATACGAAAACCAAATAGTTGCTACTCCGGGTATTATTTTTGGAACTTTGGGTGACTGTTTTATGCGACTTTCCGGATTTAGCAGTCGTGAAGAAACCTTGGTAGCATTAGAAAGAATTAGAAAAAGTAAATATTGACTTTGAAATATTAATTATTAATTATATTGATTATGTGTGGAATTGTAGGTTATATTGGAAACAGACAGGCGTATCCTATTTTGATTAAAGGCCTTCAACGCCTTGAATACCGTGGATATGACAGTGCCGGCATTGCATTATTAGATGATGGTAACTTAAATGTTTATAAAGCGAAAGGAAAAGTTTCGGACTTGGTACATTTTGCCGAGCAAAAAAATATCAAAGGAACTGTAGGTATAGCTCATACACGCTGGGCTACGCACGGTGAACCAAATCAGGTAAATGCTCATCCGCATTATTCTCAGTCTGAAGAGTTGGCTATAATCCATAATGGAATTATTGAAAATTATGCTATTCTGAAAGAAGGATTACAGGCTCAGGGTTATACTTTCCATAGCCAAACCGATACAGAAGTGTTGGTGCAGTTGATTGAATATGTCAAAAAATCGAACAAGGTTGATTTGACGAAAGCTGTTCAACTGGCGTTAAATCAGGTTATTGGTGCTTATGCTATTGCAGTGATTGAAAAAAATCAACCCGATATTATTGTAGCTGCCCGTAAAGGTAGTCCGCTGGTGGTGGGTATTGGCGAAGATGAATTCTTTTTGGCTTCGGATGCAACTCCAATCATTGAATATACTAATCAGGTGGTTTATATCGGCGACGAAGAAATTGTAACGCTACAACGTGGCAAACAACTTAAAATCAGAACGATTGCTGATGCGGAAAAAACTCCGGAAATCAAAAAACTTGAATTGACACTGAGTCAGTTGGAAAAAGGTGGTTACCCACATTTTATGATTAAGGAAATCAACGAGCAGCCTAAAACACTGAGTGACAGTATGCGCGGACGTGTTAGTCACGAAGAAAATGAAATCAAACTTTCCGGTTTTATTGATAATAAAGAAAAATTCATGAATGCAAGTCGTATTATTATTACAGCTTGTGGAACTTCGTGGCATGCCGGATTGATTGGGAAATACGCCATTGAAGAATTTGCTCGCATTCCGGTTGAAGTAGAGTATTCTTCCGAATTTCGTTATCGTAAACCTGTAATTCATAAAGATGATATCGTTATTGCCATTTCACAATCAGGTGAAACTGCCGATACACTGGCAGCTGTTGAATTGGCCAAATCGCAGGGTGCATTCATTTTCGGAATTTGTAATGTAGTTGGTTCATCTATTCCACGTAATACCGATTCGGGTTGCTACACTCACGCCGGACCTGAAATTGGTGTTGCTTCAACCAAAGCATTCACTGCTCAGGTAACTGTGTTGACTATGCTTGCTTTACTTATCGGAAAAGAAAAAGGTACGCTTGATAAAGATCAGTATTCGAGCATTGTGGCTGAACTTGGACTTATTCCGGATAAAATCAGACACTTACTGAAACAGGATGCTGTTATTGCCGAATTTGCTAAAACCTTTACTTATGCTCAGAATTTTATTTATCTGGGTCGTGGATATAATTTCCCTGTGGCACTTGAAGGAGCACTTAAACTGAAAGAAATCTCTTACATACATGCCGAGGGTTATCCTGCAGCTGAAATGAAACACGGACCTATTGCCCTGATTAGTCAGGAAATGCCAGTGGTTGTTATCGCTCCTAGTGCAGGTATGTACGAAAAAGTGGTAAGTAACATTCAGGAAATAAAAGCCCGAAAAGGTAAAATCATTTCGATTGTAACCGAGGGTGATGTGGTGGTTCAAAATCTTTCTGATTATACTATCTGTATACCGGATACTGTTGAATGTCTCGTCCCTTTACTGGCGGCTATCCCTTTACAATTGCTGGCATATCATATAGCTGTTGTAAAAG
>JBAWXD010000287.1:0-4152 GCA_037144275.1 Paludibacter sp.
TCACCTGCTGCAAATATACCGGAAACATTGGTTTTGGGTGTTCCGGGAATGGTTTTTATATAACCTACTTCGTCAGTATCAATCCAGGGTTTAAAAATATCAGAATTGGGTTTATGTCCAATGGCTAAAAAGAATCCATCAATGTCAATGTGAATGTTCGTTTCATTTGCTTGTCCACGGTGTTTAACCAAATCAGCGCCCTGAACAACGCCAACACCTGTTAATCCTAAAGTTTCGTATTCGAAAAGCACTTCTATTTTGGGATTCTCGAACACCCGATTTTGCATGATTTTCGATGCACGTAAGAAGTCTTTTCGTACGATAAGATATACTTTGCTGGCCAAGCCTGACAGATATATCGCTTCTTCGCAAGCTGTGTCACCACCGCCTACCACAGCTACCGTAAGTTTCCGGTAAAAGAATCCATCGCAGGTAGCACAAGCTGAAACGCCTGAACCTGCATATTTTTGTTCATCGGGCAGGCCAAGATATTTTGCAGTGGCACCGGTAGAAATGATAATGGTTTCAGCTTCAATCGTTTTCTCACCATCAATGGTTACTTTGTAAGGTTTCGAGGATAAATCCGTTGAAGTAGCCATGCCAAAGCGAATATCAGCACCGAATCGTTCCGCTTGTTTTTTCAAATCTTCCATCAATTCTGTGCCAGTAATTCCGGCGGGATAACCCGGGAAATTTTCAACATCGTTGGTTGTTGTTAATTGACCGCCCGGTTGCATGCCTTCGTATAAAACCGGTGATAAATTTGCCCGCGATGCATAAATGGCAGCTGTATAACCTGCAGGACCAGAACCGATAATAAGACAACGTACTTTTTCGTTCATTTTTGAAATTGTTTGAATTTTTGAAAGGGTTAAGTTAGCGTAAATCGTTTATAGTAACTCCTTTATGTTTTGCTGAATTAAAAACAAAATTTGTTTCAGCAATACTTATGTTTTTTTGAAAATTAGAAAGAAGTAATGTTGACTTAGATCCATTTGTGTAATAAATACAAATTAAAAACAGATTTCCATTATTTTTGTTCACCTGAACTTCAATTTTCACAAGGTCTTTGTTTTTTAACTTCGGAACCATTTCAAGGCAGTAATTCTGTTCTGATTTAGTTTTGGAGGAGAAACGAATCAAACATTTTGATTTAAATCCGGATAAAATGGCCATTGGGTTAGTTTCGGCAAGCTCTTTCTCCGAAGGTTCGGTAATGGAAACTTCATTATTTTGTTGAACATACGACCATTGTGTTTTTCCGTCAAACCACAGCTTCAGAGCTTCCATTTCCAATATAAATTTCGTTCCTTTTAAGGTGAATGAGCCACTTGAGCTTTGAGTTTGGCTATCATTTTTCTCACTGACCATCAACTTAAAATTAGTTTTTATGGCAGTCGTTTTGGCAGAATTTAATAAGTCACTAAGAATTTGTTCAGCTTGCAGATTGTTCTGAGCTTTTGCAAAAAGAAATGAAAATAACAAGACAAATAATCCTATTTTCCGATACATAAGATGGTTTTATAAATGAGTTGGTAGTTACAGATTTTTCAATATTTGTTCAAGGTGATAATCATCCATGACCAAAACCTGTCGGGCTTTACTGCCTTCAAAAGGTCCGATAATGCCGGCTACTTCAAGTTGGTCGACAATGCGTCCGGCACGGTTGTAGCCGATAGAAAATTTGCGTTGAATCAAGGATGTTGAACCTTGTTGATTGGCTACAATTACTCTGGCAGCTTCTTCAAAAAGCGCATCACGTTTGCTCATATCTACTGAGCTTGCTTCGATTCCATCTCCATCATTTCGAACATATTCCGGCAGATAAAATGCGGTAGGATACGATTGTTGCTGATTAATATGATGTACGATATTTTCAACTTCAGGTGTATCGACAAAGGCACATTGTACACGTATCAAATCATTACCTTGTGAAAAAAGCATATCGCCTCGTCCAACTAACTGATTGGCTCCCGGGGAATCAAGAATGGTGCGTGAGTCTATCATGGATGAAACTCTAAAAGCTACACGGGCAGGGAAGTTCGCTTTAATAACACCGGTAATAATATTTACCGACGGTCGTTGAGTGGCAATTATCATGTGAATTCCAACGGCGCGCGCCAACTGTGCAATACGCGCAATAGGCATTTCCACTTCTTTACCGGCAGTCATAATTAAATCGCCAAACTCGTCGACGATTACCACGATATAGGGTAAAAATCTGTGCCCTTTATCGGGATTCAAGTGACGTATGGTGAATTTTTCATTGTATTCTTTTACGTTTCGAACGTGTGCTTTTTTGAGCAAATCGTAGCGATCGTCCATTTCTTTACAAAGCGAATTCAATGTTTCAACCACTTTGCTGGTATCGGTTATAATAGCGTCTTCGCCATCGGGTAGTTTAGCCAGAAAGTGTTTTTCAATATCGCCGTAAATATTAAATTCTACTTTTTTGGGATCTATAAGTACCAATTTTAATTGGGAAGGATGTTTTTTATATAACAATGATGTAATTATCGCATTTAACCCAACCGATTTCCCTTGTCCGGTTGCTCCGGCAACCAGCAAGTGAGGCATTTTGGTCAAATCCATCATAAATATATCGTTGGTAATAGTACGTCCAAATGCTACCGGAAGTTCAAATTTTGATTCCTGAAACTTTTTGGAAGCTATGATGGAATGCATTGAAACAACTTGTGGGTCACTATTTGGTACTTCAATACCGATTGTTCCTTTGCCCGGGATGGGTGCAATGATACGGATACCGGTTGCAGCCAGGCTGAGCATAATGTCATATTCTAGATTTCGAATCTTCGAAATTCGCACCCCTGCTTTCGGAACGATTTCGTAAAGTGTGATAGTCGGTCCTACAGTTGCTTTTATAGTTTCAATTTCAATACCATAGTTCTGTAAAGTACTGATAATGCGGTTTTTGTTGGCATTTTGCTCCACCATATCAATCTGTGTCTCATTATCAGTTCCATACACTTTTAGTAAATCGAGGGTAGGAGGGTTGTAATGCGATAAGTCTAAGGTTGGATCGTATTTTCCTAATTTTGCAACATTATAATATGGCTCATTGGTTTCATGTTCAGTAATTTCTAATTCTATTGCATCAACAGCTTTACTCTCATCAGGTTCAGTCGGTTGTTCAATTTCAAAAGGAACTTCTACAATCTGAGCAGTCTCGATAATTAACTCATCTTCTTCATCGTTTCCTTTTGTAATCCAGTCTTCGGGAATAATTTCAGTTCCTACAGCAACAGATTGTTCATTTTCTTCTTCGAAAATTAAAGTGTTAGTAGCTTCCTCAGCTGTTTGTTTCTTTGAAAATAATCGTTTCAGAAATGGGATAGTTGCCGGGGAAGCAATTACTGCGTAAACCAGAAAAGTTCCTATTAATATCATAAAGGTTCCCAAAATACCAATGTATGAATTCAGCCATTCACTTGCCCCTTCGCCATGTTGACCGGCAATAGAGAAAAAAAAGAGGTCTTTTCCGGCAGGTGATATTGTTGAATAAACGAAAAGGATATTCCCTAAAAAAGCTGAAAGCCATATTAGCCAGAAACTGCAATGAAAAAATGTTTTCCAAAGTGAAGCCACTCGAACTTTCATAAATCGTAGCCCCAGTATAAACATAAACACAACGATTGAAAAAGATGAGATGCCAAACCATTGATTAATAAACTTTTCGGCTAAATACGCTCCAATGATGGATGACCAGTTTTGAATTCCTACTCGATGGGCTTTATCTAATACTGTAGTTGTCGAATCGAATTTACTGAAATCGGCAGCACCGCTAAAAAAATAGGAAATAAACGACACCAATAAATAAATAGTGCTGATTAACAGTGCTATACCAATTACAAAGTGTGTTCGCTCGTCGGTGAGTATATGTTTTGTTGTCTTCCAGAAACCGCTTTTATTTGTGTTCTCAGTTGACCTTTTACGCTCTGGTTTAGGTTCAGGACGTGGTTCCGCTTTAGGAATGGTTTTTATTGGTTTTCTAGGTGCCATGTATCAATAATTAATATTTGATAATTCACAATTCATAATAAATACAAATTGAGAATCTATTTTAGAACAATTCTGGATTTAATTTGCAAAAATAATAAAAAGGAACGCCCGAATTACATCTTTTGATATAAA
>JBAWXD010000288.1:0-4140 GCA_037144275.1 Paludibacter sp.
TTTGCGGGAGCATTCGCTGTCGTGGAACGACAAGGTGAATGCGGGAGCAAAACCTGCTAAATGCACGTCAGCCAGCCAATGAACATAGGCGTGTGTTAGGGGGTCGTTCATTTCTTCGTATGAATGTTTGTTGTTTTAATGTTTTGTTGTTTTTTCTTTTCTCTGGTTGCGCTGTCTGATTAAAAACAGATTAGTCAGTGGCAGCACAAACCTAAGTCTTTCATAATAAACTTACAGTTCATTGTTTTTTTTCTTTCTAATTGCGTTAAAACTGTCAAAGCGAACAAAAAAACAATGTACTGTGACCGCTCTGCCCTATTTTTAAAAAGCTATAAAAGCCACTGCAAGACAACTTTTAAATAACTCGGACTTGCTGTGGCTTTTTTTGCTTTTTGGGCGATTAGTCTTTATCCTTATGGTTTTATTTACCATTCTGTTTATTGCTTAATGGAGTATACAGACACACATTAACAGGGAATTATCAGTTGAATTGTCTATAATACTCTTTATCCAATCTGATACATTCCCTTATTTGACTTTTTGCATAATCAGCCCGAGGACCTTTTGGATAGTCTCTTAAATAATCTTGATATCTAAATTTTGCTGTGGTATAAAACCCGTTACCTTTATTGAAATAAATATCAGCCTCAGTAATATAAGCATCACCCAAAAGGTTTATTAGCTCTTCTATGTGTCTGCCATTTGGATATGCTTCTAAATAGCTTTTTATGTAAAACGGAGATTTAACCCGAAGAGCATCTTTATACGAATCTTCTTCTTTACTCAATTCAAGTAGTGCTTGTACCTCTTTTGTGTATTTTCCATTCGGGTAGTTTTCTAAATAATTTTTACAATCGAACCTAGATACAGATTTTTGGGCTTTTACATAAGCTTCGTATTCTAAAGTGGCAATCCCATTATTTGCCTCATTTACGTGTAACCCATTTGGATATTTTTCAAGGTATTGTTTATAACCTTGTAGGTAATTTGCCTGTTTTGTTTTTTCCCATTTTTCATCGTCAAAAATTTTATCTCTAATTGCCATTGCTTCTTTGATGTGATCGCCATAAGGATATTTGTCGAAATAGTCTTTACAGTTTGTTGGAGTTGGATGATCTATTAGGTTTTTAGAATCCCATACTTCATTTTTCAGATTTCTATCTACTTCTTTTTCCATTTCAACTATCTGTGTAAATTCCACCAACGATTTATCAGGATTTAATTCATAATAATCCGTTATTCCTTTTTTTGCAAACTGCCAGTGTTTGATGGCAAAACATGATTTTATAAAAAGTGGTTGAATACGTAGATTGGTTTTCCCCAATAAATCTTTTACTTCAATAAGCAAATTGCCGGCATTTAAGAATTCGCCTTTATTGTATGCTTCCTGAGCTTGAGTATATTTCTTCTTTGCCAATTCATTATTGGTCTGTGCGCTTATGCTTAAGCAAAAGCTGAGAACGAGAAGCAGGGTGATTAGTTTTGTTTTCATGGTGGTTTGATGTTTAGAATTTAAAGATATTGAATTCCGATCACTTGCTTAGATTGTAACTAATTCCTAAGAACCAACCTGTTTTGAATGGCTCCGAATAAGTAATATCCACTCTATCTTTATACAAATGATCAATATAATATATGTTTGAAAGCTCTTTTGTTTTACTAATTGAACAGCCTAGATTTATTATGAATCTTTCTTTTTTTCCTAACATTAAACTTCCACCAAACATTACTTTTGTTTGAATATTTTGATCTATACCTATACCTAAAGCAAGTCCTAATTTACAGTCACTATTACTTCTTTTGTAAGCGTGCATAAAACCACAAAAACCATAACTTAGAGGATTACTATTTTCAGGTATAAGTTTGTAACCGATAATTGAATCATTTCTGAATTCAGGTTTGTTGATATATAAATTGTCAATTAAATTTGAGACAAACATACCAGTACTATAATCAATCTTCCAACCTCCAGTAACCTCAATCGGTATTTCAATATTTATATCCTTGATTTTATCCTTATATTCAGATTTTGATTTTGCAGTTATATTTATAACCACTTCATCTGCATCAGGTTTTTTGATAAAGGAACTCACAGTGAAAGTTTCTTTATTAATTGAGGCATATAGCGATGCTAATCTATAAATAATTTTACTTTCATTTATTCTATTAGATGCTTCAATGATTTTGCCAATTTCTTTTATCTTAGTTGTATCTTTGCCCAATATAACAACAGCATTAATTTGTATTATATTTGAAATCGTAGAATAGTATTCAATTATTTTTGCTACTGCTAATGTATCATCACTTGATTGTTTAGAAATATATTGAGTAAAAATGTCTTTTTTTGTTTTAATTAAAACAACTGTAGAAATATCAGAGTTAATTAAATTGTTCAAAGCTTCATAAAACTGCTCTACTGTCAATAATTTAAGATATATATTGTCCAAATCAGTTAGATTAGATACTTTGGGATATTTTAGTGTATCGATGCTTTCTTTGAATCTTTTGGGGATTCCCGAAGTATTTCCGATTAAAAAATTAGCTGAAGATAAGCCACTTTGTATAGTTGTTTTTAATATAGATGGCACTTCGATATTATTTTGTACAGGCTTGTTATCTATAAAAACATCGTATTTGAAGGTATTTATATAATTAACTGTGAATGTGAAGTTTTTATTAGAAACTTCATTTGTATCCAAAACTCTATTCTGAAAATCAAAAGTTTGTCCAACTACAACCATTTGCTGCATCACTATAAATGCTATCAGCAAAACCAATTTCGTTAAATTATTTGTTTTCATAAGGCGTTTATTTTAAATTGTTTATTTGATTCTGTTGTCAATTAATCTTTTATGCAACGTACATTATAAGATCCCGATTGTCTAAAACCACATGTCAACGTAACATCATCCCATAGACATAGAAAATACCCCCAAAAAGAATTGTATCGGGTGATACTCCACCAAAGATATGCTCTGGGTTCATACCCATAAGAATAATACCCACAATTAAACCCTAAAAATATACTTTCATTTGTATAATTACAATTAACAATTTCTGATTTCAACTTAGGAAGTTCGTTAGCTCGCATTTTACTAGAAGCGTCTTTGAGTCCTCCTAAATTGTCAATCAGTTTTTGCCACTCATCGTTATTCGGAATATGCCAGCCTTTGGGAGCCAACTTTTCAGAGTTCACAGATTCCCATTTATAATATAATCCACAAGAATTACAAATATTTTTATTTTCTATACAAGTTTGGATTTCACTTCCATCATTATAAATAGTAGTCCTTAAGTTTTCAGCCATCCACACTTGATTACCAATTTTTACTGTTTTGTACACATTTCCTTGTTGGTCGGTCATAGTACCAAAGCGGCTATCTTTTGGAGCTTTTTTATAATATACTTTCACCGAATCCCTTAGATTGTAATTATCTCCTTTCAGAGCTATACGCAATGTGTTCCATCCTTCGGTTAATTGCAGATTAGTGTTTATGTCATTGGCAGTAGTGTTGATTGTTCCTTTACTTACTGATTTTAAGGTTATAGTACCATTCTCGAAATATGAATTGAGTGATTTAATTACCTGAATACTGGCTTCGGAAACAGTATCGCGGTTGTTTACATTCAGCGTATAAGAATTCTTTAATGCCTTGTATTTATCTTTTCCTTCCTCAGATAATTGTTTTATTCTTTCGCTTCCTTCTTTTTGTTTCAGGTCGTTTTGCGTAGTGGTATTTTCGGGAGTATTCCAGAAGTCGTCATTAGAGGAATTGTTTTTTTTTCTGTCGGCGTCCAGTCCGCCTGCTCGTATAAGTTTGGCATTTATCACTTTAAAGCCGCCTTTCCAGATTGCTTTTGCATAACTTCCTGCTGTTTTATACGATACACCTCTAATATCTAATCGGTATTTTTCTTCGCCCAATCTTTGCTTCCAAAGTGGATTTATAAATACATCATTCCACGATGGTGAGCCCGGTGTATTGAATCCATATCCTTCTCCGGCACGTGGAACAGTAGGTGATATAGCTATATAAAAGGTAAACGGAAGTGCATTGTTTAATTTTAAAGGAGTACATTCCAATAATACATAATCTTTATAGTCCAGAAAATTAGCTGGTGCATTGCTTCCTGCTTCCC
>JBAWXD010000289.1:0-4117 GCA_037144275.1 Paludibacter sp.
TAATAACATTTTGATTTTGTGCCATTGTCAGGAATGGAGAGTTCAATGCCAATAAGCTGAAAAAGATGATTCGTTTCATGATAATATCTCCTATAGTTTTAGTCTGTTTTAGGACTGTTCATTAAATTTAATTCAACAAGAATCGTGCCACTGAATAATAAATCTTTTGAGGATTTAAACTTGAATTTATTCAGATTTATCTATCTTTGTAACTTGAATTTGTGTATTAGACTTACAAATATCATGATTGTTTAAGTCATATTATTCAAATTACGTGTCAGATTTAATTATTTGTATATTATTAACTCATAAGAACTGTTTATGAATTATTTTGAAGTTCGTTTTTTTATTGAACCTTTTGAAGAATATATTTCAGATGTGTTAGCCGAAGAGCTTGGTGAACTGGGTTTTGACAGTTTTGCTTCAACTGAAGAAACACTTGATGCCTATATTTCGGAAACGGATTTTGATGAGTCGAAAATTAAAGCCTTGCTCGACGATTTTCCATTTGAAGCAAGTATCGATTACAAATTTTCGAAAATTGAATCAAAAAACTGGAATGAAGAATGGGAAAAACATTATTTTGAGCCTATTCTGATTGGTAATGAATGTGTCATTCACAGTTCTTTTCATCAGAATGTACCCAAAGCAAAATACGACATTGTAATTGATCCGAAAATGGCATTTGGTACCGGACATCACGAAACTACCAGTCTGGTGATTGCAGAAATCCTAAAAATGGATTTAAAGGGTAAATCTTTACTGGATATGGGTTGTGGGACAGCCGTTTTGGCTATTTTGGCCTCCATGCTTGGTGCGAAAAATATTCTGGCTATTGACATTGATACCTGGTGTACCGAAAATTCGATTGAAAATATTTCTATCAATAAAATTGAAAACGTTGAAATCAAGCTTGGTGGTGCAGAATTACTTTCAGGATTGCATTTTGACATTGTTGTAGCTAATATTAATCGTAATATCCTGCTGTCAGATATGGAAAGTTATGCTTCTTGCCTCGAATCGGGTAAGGAATTGTATATGAGCGGATTTTATCGTGAAGATATTCCAATTATTGAGGCTGAAGCAAACCGAAACGGGTTAAGATTAATCGAATTTCACGAAAAAAACAACTGGGTAGTTGTCAGGACGATAAAAGAATAAAAAATCCGGTGAATAATTATTCACCGGATTTTTTTTAATATTGTTCTTTATCACTTGGGAAGTCGCCCGATTTGACATCTTCCACATAATGTTCTATTGCTTCGTTCATAATTCCTTGAATGTTAGCATATCGACGTAAAAAACGGGGTGAAAAATCCTGGGTCAGTCCTATCATATCGTGTAAAACCAGCACCTGACCATCAACGCCTCCACCTGCACCGATTCCAATTACCGGAATCGTTAGTTCAGATGCTACCTGCTTGGCTAATGCAGCCGGAATTTTTTCGAGCACTAACCCAAAACAGCCTGCTTCCTCCAGTAAGTGAGCGTCACGAATAAGTTTTGCAGCCTCATCGCCCTCTTTGGCTCTTACTGCATACGAACCATATTTATTAATGGATTGAGGCATTAAGCCTAAATGTCCCATAATAGGAATACCGGCGCTTAATATACGTTTTACAGATTCGAGAATTTCCTCGCCACCTTCCAACTTCAAGCAATCGCAATGGGTTTCTTTCATAATGCGAATAGCCGAAGCAAGAGCTTCTTTAGAATTTCCCTGATAACTCCCAAATGGCATATCAACCACTACCATAGCGCGTTTCACACCTCGTACGACCGATTTTCCAAAGAAAATCATTTGATCGAGTGTAATAGGTAAGGTGGTAATATTACCACACATCACATTCGATGCAGAATCGCCAACTAATATAATATCTATCCCTGCTTTGTCTACAATATTTCCCATAGTGAAATCATAAGCCGTTAACATACTTATTTTTTCCCCACGTTGCTTCATTTCTAGTAAACGATGGGTAGTTACTCTTCGGGAATCTTCGCTGTGAATTGACATATTTATAAGTTTTAAAAGTGAGTGCAAATATATACATTTATATTTTTATAGCGTTATTTCTATTGTTTTTTATTGATTTGAATTTTGTTTGTTTCAGTAAATGAGGTATTTACAGAGATTAAAGCAATTTTTGGTACTAAAATAGCCAACTTTAGTTATAATTTACGTATTTTAGACTTATCTTTGTAAACTAATTTTCTACCGAAAACACCAATAACTATAGACGGAAATGAAGGAAAAATTTAATTCTTTATGGAGTTCGGATGTTTTTTCTCATCTTACTTCCCTTAAATATCTGCCCCGTTGGGTAGTTCTATTATTTGATATTTTTTTGTGTCTAATATCTTATTATATAGCATATTATATTTCATTAAAACTATATAAAAAATTGCCGGATGAACGAATTCTATCTGTATTTCAACGGGTGGGTTTAATTGTTGGATGTCAGATTATATTTTTCTGGTTTTTTCATACCTATTCCGGAGTTTTGCGATATTCGGGATACGTGGATGCCACTAAATTGTTATTCGCAGTTACAACTAATATTATTTTTATTTCTGCAGGAAATTTTATCCTTTGTTTATTTACAGATTTACATGCATTCTACTATTCAGCTTTGATAATTTATGCCGTATTATCTTTTCTACTTCTTTTTATATTAAGGCTTGCAGTTAAAACAATCTACGACTATTTCAGCCAAAATTCAGGGCAGATAATACCTGTAATGATTTATGGTTCACAATCTGCAGCCATTGGTATCGCGAAAATGTTACAAACTGCTACTGAAAATAAATATAAATTAGTTGGGTTTATAGATGATGATAAAAATGCAACGGAAAAAATAATTATGGGAGTTAAGGTTTATAGCCTGAACGAAGAAATAATAAAGAAATATGTTGTAAATAGAGTTAAGGCAATTATTGTTTCTCCTCTTAAAATGAGCACCATAAATCCGAACACAGATTTGGATATTTTTATTAATAATAATCTATCTGTGTTGACCTTACCCCCTATGAGTATATGGCAAAACGATATGCCCTCTATCAAACAAATTAAATCAATCCAAATAGAGGATTTGCTCGAACGACCTAAAATTGATATTTCGAATGAAAATATTGCAAAACAGTTAAAATCAAAAGTTATATTAGTAACAGGTGCTGCAGGTTCTATTGGTGGAGAAATTGTACGACAGGTAATTAGATACAATCCCAAGCTTTTAATACTGGTGGATCAGGCTGAATCACCGATGCATGAATTGAAATTACAGATTGAAGAACAATATCCTGATATGAATTTTACTTCATTTTTGGGGGATGTACGAAATAAAGAACGAATGGAATTCATGATTGATTTGTACCGTCCGGATATTATTTACCATGCAGCAGCCTATAAACACGTACCGCTTATGGAGGATAATCCGGTGGAAAGTATTCAGGTTAACGTGAAAGGAACTAAGATTATGGCTGATTTAGCTGTAAAATATAAGGTTGAGCGTTTTGTGATGATTTCGACTGATAAAGCAGTTAATCCAACAAATATAATGGGTGCTTCCAAACGTATTGCCGAAATATATGTACAGTCATTATACCGCAATTTGCAGAAAGAAGGTGAATTTACAACTAAATTTATTACCACACGTTTTGGGAATGTACTTGGTTCCAATGGGTCAGTAATACCACATTTCAAAAACCAAATTGAAAAAGGCGGCCCCATTACAGTAACTCATCCCGAAATTATTCGCTATTTTATGACCATTCCTGAAGCTTGTATGCTGGTACTTGAAGCTGGTTCAATGGGTCATGGAGGTGAAATTTTTATTTTTGATATGGGCAGTCCGGTAAAGATCGTAAATTTAGCTCGGAAAATGATTCGTTTGGCAGGGTTCATTCCTGAAGTGGATATTAAAATTGAATTTACAGGATTAAGACCCGGAGAAAAACTCTATGAAGAACTTTTAAATCAAAAGGAGATAACCACAAAAACACATAATCCGAAAATTATGATTGCAAAAGTACAGGAATATCATTTTGAGACTATTTCAGTACAAATTGATGAGTTAATACAATACAGCTCCATGTGTAAGGACTTTTTGACTGTTTCATT
>JBAWXD010000290.1:0-4107 GCA_037144275.1 Paludibacter sp.
CCTAAGTAATTCCCTTAACAGTGGCCCCTTCTTTAAAAACAACTCCTGCTCCGATAAAGCTAATTCCTGTCACAATATTGGATGCAATACGATCGCCAGTACCGATTGATACCGAAAGGACGCTGAACAAACAGGAACTTACACATATCAATATCATGGTTCTGAAACCTGCCGGTTAACTGTGATATTCACGCTCCAGGCCTAACATGGCACCGGCTAGTAAGGCAGCAAAAATTTGAATGATTTGTTCCATTTTTAGTTGAATTAATAGCAACTTTAAAACTTTATTGACTGTATATTTTTCAAATTAATTTATTTAATCCACCTAAACAGTTTTAGAGTTAGTTTCGCTAATTAGATCGACAATATTATTCTTAACACCAATTACAGCTCTACAAACCTCAATAAACTGTTCAGCTTCATTCTCAAATTTTTCTTCCAACGTATTTTGTTCTTTATCCAGATCATCTACATCAACCGGATCCTCTAATTTCTTTTTTTTATAATAATTCTTTATTCCCTTAATAAGCACATCATAATCATGAATCTCACCCAGAACATCCTGATAATGTTTCATTTCTTCGAGTTTCTGTTCAACTATATTTTCAATATAGTTTAGAACTTCGACCAGATAACGGTATTTCTTAAACTCGATTCTTATTTTATGAATCTCTATTAAATCAAAATTTATCAACGATTGTATTTTCTCAGTAAGAATGTTCAGTTGCTGAATTGCTTTAGTCTTGATTCTTTTAGTATCAACTTTTTTCTTTTTCTTTATTTTAGGGAATTTTAACTCTTTCTTTTTCGAGAATTTACTTACTTTCTCTTTCAATTTTAATTCCTGTTCTTTCAAAAACTGAAGGTATTCAATTAGTTGTGGATACGGTTCCGGGGTATCTAATTTCTCAATCTGTACCTGAATATCACGGAGTTTGCCAAACAACTTGAAGGTTTTTTCTCCATTTTTCACTTTCGATGGGTTAATATCAAAAGCTGTCAGAATAGGAAAAATCCGTCGAAGGATTACCCTTTTATCATGAATTTCATCGGGAGTAGTTTCTTTCTCCATTTCCTGAAATTTACTGACAAGCATATTATAGTTTTCAATAATGGATTTCATCGGTGTCAACCTTAAAATTTGTATTAATTAAGAAATACAGTTTTTTATACTATTTTTCAGCTTCTTAGATTATATCTTTTTTAACTTTATTTTTACACCAAAACTCTTGAATACTTTCTTTAATCGCTTAATGTGTTTAATCTCAAATGAAGTATTGTAAAGTGAGTTTTGTAGCACATCGGCATCTTTCAGCAGTTCACTGTAATCATCATGTTTTATTTTTTTTTCGCTGTGATAGGCAATGGCCTGTTTTACGATATTTATTTCTTCCTCCGTAAACAGATTCAATTCACGCAAAATCTTTTCAGCTTCAGGCAAACCGAGTAAAGCATGATCTTTGACATAACCGTTTTTGTAGGTATAAATATCATGTAACATCCCGATAATTGCACACAATTCAATATCCAATCTTCTTTTTATAGCCAGGATACTACAGTTCTGAGCAACACCGTATAAATGAATGTAGCCTCTGCGACGTAATTCCACATCAGGTTGATTTAAAAGAATTAAATCAATCTCTTTCCGTACCAATTCTAATCTATCCACAAGTCTTTATTTCTGTTTAGTTGTTGTTTTAATTTCTTTCCAAAGTGCCTTAAAGGATGCTGCCGCTTTTGAATTCGGCACAAAATCGGCCAAAGGTTTTCTGTAAATTCCCATTTTCTCTACATCTGCCATAAAAGGAATAGCTGAAGAGCATAGATTATGCATTTTTCGTATAAGTTCTTTCATCATGTTCTGATGAACTGATTTTCGAACTTCTACCATGGAGAAAAAAGGAATCACTGTCGATGTATTCAACTCCTCTTCTTCAAGAAATGAGATAATCTGTTCGTAGGTTCGCAGACAAAGAGGTGTGGGAACAGTGGGAACAAGAATATAATCGCAGGCATGAAAAATATTCTCAGCTAAAATGGATATTCCGGGAGGACAGTCCAGAAAAACAACATCATAGTCATTCTTCAACTCCTTCAATGCTTCTTTGATTCTTTTCTTTGATTTTTTTACCTGATCGAGAATCGTATCCATGTGACGGTATGAAAAATCGGAAGGAATAATATGTAGCTTTCGGTAATCGGTTTCAGTAATAATATCCTTGAGCTCAACTTTTCCGGTAATTATTTTTTTCAGACTGGCATCATTTCCCGGCTCTTTATCATAGTAAAATGAAGAAGAGCCTTGTGGATCCAAATCCCATAAGAGGGTTTTGTATCCATCAAGGCTCGACAGATAAGACAGATTAACTGATGCTGCAGTTTTTCCGACACCGCCTTTGATATTATAAATACCAAATACTATCATGTTGGTTCTTCGACTTTCACAGCCTTTGGAGGTTTTTGTTTTTTCTGCTTCCTGAGGGGGTTCAGTTTCTGGTCCAACTCCTTATTCAGTATTTTTTTGGCTGTTTTCACATATTCCAGTGTCAGTTCTCTTTCTTGTTCAAAAACCGATTTCTTGTTTTTCAGTTTTTCTTTCAATACTGTTATTTCCTTTTCGAGTTTTTCCATTTTGCGAACAGCAATACCAAGAGTTTTTGCAAACTCCTTATCCTGCTCTGTTTTCTGTAAGACTTCTGCATTTGTTTTGAAAGCTTCAACTACTTTAAAAGCTTCTTCTGTTTTGTTCTTTAGGTTCTTCTTTTTCATAACACTATTTTTTAAAAGATTAATATAATATCCCGATCAGAATCAATCGAGCAAATGTACTTATATTTTATTGTTTATCAGCAAAATATATAATGATTCCGAGATCTGATATAATTATTTGATGATTTATTCATAGATATGAATATTTTCTACGCATCCTTGAATTGAAGGACATTAGGGCTAGGACAATTTGAACATTCGGACTCATTGATTCCTAACAAACACTAATTCACATGGTCACTCTAGAATTTTTTCGCTTTCATTTTGTTCCCCTTTGGATCGTGTGTAACTTCTGCAAGTCCGAGTGCTTCCATTAAGGGTGGAATTTACATTCCAAAACGTCCCCTGAGCCCTTTTTTAAGTCCATACCAACCGCCAACCGGATTGTTTTCAGAACGCCCCCAGGCTTCTACTGTTCCTTCTTTGGCCGGTTTTTGTTCGTCAACACTACCTAATTCCATCCAGTCACTGTGTTGCTTTAGCATATTGTGCAAGTCGTTAATACAGCTGATGTTATAATGTAAAACTGTTTTACCAACAGTACATACTAAAACATCTTTACCGTCTTTCTGGATAAGGTGCATGCTGTATTCACTCGACAACGAAGGTGTTTTCAACAGCATTGGTTTTTCTTTTGTTCCTATTTCGTACGACATATTTGTGACTGTATTTAGTTCTTTAAATTAATGAAATTAGTTGCATACTTATTTTTTGTGTTACAAAATGAATTATTTATTGGAAACAAACTGTTGTTTTTCCTTTTTACAAATCAACTGCACCGCCCATTTACCTGTTTGGGCTGATGGTGGTAATCCACCACCCGGAAACAGCCATTGACCGGCCATATAAAAGTTTTGAAGTCCCGGAAGCTTCATTTTCAGGGTTTTCATCATGTTGTCTTTGGAAGGCATAAAACCTTCGTAAGCACCCTCTTTCACTCCCGTGTATTTCACATCAGTTTTGGGAGTTGCGACATCAATCACCTCAATAAATTCCGTAATACCCGGATAGATTTTTTCAAGACATGTTGTAGCTCCCACTTTTATTCTTATCTTTTCGGCTTTATATTCTTTATCATCCATATTTTCCCAATTGTTCCAGGGGCTGTCATATCGGAGTACAATGGTTGTTTTTCCTTCAGGTGCCATGGTGGAATCGTAGGCATAATTCATTACAGAATATCCGTTATCCAGTATCGTTTTTCCAATCGTCAAACCTTTAGTAATATTTATGATTATTGGAAACTCAGAAGGAATATCTTTTTTAATCCCGAATGAAACCTGCACAATCGGAGTAAAAAGTTCCCAGTTTTTATAGGCGAAATCAATTTCTTTCGAC
>JBAWXD010000291.1:0-4074 GCA_037144275.1 Paludibacter sp.
GCGTTATGATTATGACAGCTCACTATGGAAACTGTGAATGGACACTGGGTTTTCCGCTTTTTATGCCAGGTTTACAGGCTTCAAATCCAATTTATATGAAACAATCAAGTCGAAATTTCGATAAATTGATGTATACGTTACGATCGAAATTCGGGGCTGAATTAATTGAGAAAAAAGAATTACTCCGTGTTCTGTTTCGATTAAAAAAACAAGAAAAACGAGGTAATTTTTGGATGATTTCCGATCAAACACCAACCGGATCGGGTGCAAATTTCTTTTGGACTCAGTTTCTGAATCAGGATACACCAACACTCACCGGAACTGAACAGTTAGCAGTTAAATTCGATTATCCGGTTTTCTACGCTGATATAACGTGTACAAAAAGAGGATATTATCATTGTGAATTTATTCCAATCTCCTTAGAACCAACAAAGACCAACGAGTTTGATATTACTGAAAAATATATGCAATTGCTGGAAAAAAGGATTCAAACATCTCCTGAGTACTGGCTTTGGTCGCACAGACGCTGGAAATATCAACGCAACTAATTCATTTATAACCATTTGATGCAAACTGCAGTAGTAATCTTAAATTGGAATGGAGAAAAATACTTACAACAGTTTTTACCCGTTTTAATTAAATACACAACCAATCCAGAAATAGAAATCATTGTTGCTGACAATGCTTCGACTGATTCATCTTTATTGGTGATGAAAGAGCAATTCCCTACAGTTAGAACCATTGTTCTCGACCAAAATTATGGTTTTGCCAGTGGTTATAATAAATCATTGGCTCAAATTGAAGCTGAATACTACGTATTGTTGAATTCTGATGTTGAAGTAACTCAAAATTGGTTGAAACCTATGATAAATTATATGGTTGAGCATGAAAATGTTGCAGCATGCCAACCTAAAATCATATCGTATTATAAACGAACACATTTTGAACATGCCGGAGCTGCCGGTGGATACATTGATAAGTTTGGCTTCCCATTTTGCAGAGGTCGGGTTCTTGGTCTTGCAGAGGAAGATTTGGGACAATACGATACAGTTTCTGAAGTTTTTTGGGCTACCGGTGCATGTATGGTTGTGCGTTCAGCTACGTATTGGAAAGTAGGAGGGTTGGATGATGAGTTTTTTGCACATATGGAGGAAATAGATTTATGTTGGCGATTCAAAAGTCGTGGTTATAAAATTATTTGCTTTCCGGAAAGTTCGGTTTTTCATATTGGTGGAGGGACTTTAAACATTGAAAGTCCATATAAAACCTATTTGAATTTTAGAAATAATTTGTTGATGCTTTATAAAAATTTGCCGATAAAGGTATTGAAAAATATCTTATTTTGGCGCTTTGTGTTTGACTATACTGCTGCATTACAACTTTTTATAACCGGAAAGCCGCAAAATGCACTCAGCGTGTTTAAAGCCCGAAAAGATTACAAAAGGATGTTGCCTAGATTTGAAGAAAAACGAAAAGAAAATATACACTTTACGACTATAATTAATCCCACTGAAATTCTACAAAAGAGTATTATTCTAAATTATTATCTTAAATGGAAGAAAACCTTTTCATCGATTTGGGAATAAAAAAACGAGGTAGAAGCCTCGTTTTTTTTTATTTTGGAATTCTATCAACCACATTTCGAATAGCCACAGCTTTTGCAGGTTAAGCAACCTTCCTGATACACCAAGGTATGTTGTTTGCAACTAGGGCAAGCTTGTTCATTGATTTGTGTTCCATCGGGAATATATTTTTTTAGTGCACGTTCAACACCGACTTTCCAGGTATTAATGGATTCATTATCAAGTTGTAAGCCTGAAACCAGTTTGATAACCTGATCGATAGGCATTCCGTAGCGCAATACACCTGAAATTAATTTGGCATAGTTCCAGAATTCTTTATCAAATTTATGAGATAGTCCTTCAACAGTAGTTTTGTAGCCTCGTTTGTTTACAAATTGAAAGTCATATCGTTTGTTCCCGCTTTCGTCAACTACTTTTATGATTTTTCCTTCTGTTACTGTTTTGGGGAGTAGAATGCCTTCCTCGTCATCTGCAAGTCCGGTGAAAATTTCATAGGGTCTTCCGTCTTTCAATCCTACAAATGCAATCCATTTATCTTTAGAATTCTGGAAACGTACGATGTCACAATCAAGCTCCTTTGGTCGAATAAGATATCCTTCTTCATAAGGAAAACATATTTTTTTCTCGTCCGATTTCTCATCCTTTTTATCTTCAACGGCAATAAGCACTCCTGCACGAGAACCGTCACGATAAACTGTAACACCTTTACAACCACAACGCCAAGCTTCTTCATACAAGTGACCAACTAATTCTTCAGTAGCATCTGAGGGTAAATTTATTGTTACACTAATGGAATGATCTACCCATTTTTGAATACGACCCTGCATCTGAACTTTTTTCAACCAGTCAACATCGTTTGCAGTTGCTTTATAATAAGGCGATTTGGCAACTATAACTTCGACTTCATCTTTGCTGTAATGTTTTGTTGTTGAATAACCGTTTGCTTCCATCCATGTCATAAATTTATGATGGAAAACTACATATTCTTCCCATGAATCGCCGTTTTCATCTACAAAGTCGACAATTACGTTTTTATCATTTGGATTAACTTTGCGTCTACGAGTATAAACAGGCATAAATACAGGTTCTATGCCGGATGTTGTCTGTGTCATCAGGCTTGTTGTGCCTGTAGGGGCAATGGTGAGCAGGGCAATATTCCGACGGCCAAAACGGGTCATGTCTTTGTACAATTCCGGGTCTGCCTGAGCCAGACGTTGGATAAATGGGTTGTTTTTTTCCCGCTTGGAATCATAAATCGGGAATGCTCCCCTTTCTTTTGCCAGCTGGACTGATCCGCGATAAGCCTCAAGGGCCACAATTTTATGCACTTCTACCGAAAATTCGACCGCTTCCTCCGAGCCGTATCGCAATCCGAGTGCAGCAACCATATCCCCTTCGGCAGTAATGCCGATCCCTGTACGGCGTCCATTGATGGCCATATTTTTGATTTTTTCCCAAAGGTTGATCTCGACAAGTTTTATTTCATCGTCTTCGGGATCTGAGAGGATTTTACTGTAAATGGCATCAATTTTTTCCAGTTCCAGATCAATAATGTCATCCATGATCTGCTGGGTTTGGCGGATGTGATTTTTAAACAGGCTAAAATCAAATTTAGCTTGTGGGGTAAATGGCTGATTTACATAAGAATATAGATTTAAGGCGATTAACCTGCAACTGTCATAAGGGCAAAGCGGGATTTCGCCACATGGGTTGGTCGAAACGGTTTTATAACCCAGGTCAGCATAGCAGTCGGGAACCGATTCGCGGATGATGGTATCCCAGAACAGGATTCCTGGCTCCGCCGATTTCCATGCATTGAACACGATTTTTTCCCAAAGCTTGTTTGCATCGGTTTCAACAGAATAGATCGGGTCGTTACTATCGATCGGGTATTTTTGCTGGTACATAGTTTTAGCCTGCACCGCATTCATAAATTCGTCGTCAATTTTTACCGATACGTTTGCACCTGTAACTTTACCCTCATCCATTTTTGCACCGATAAAATCGCCGGAGTCGGGATGTTTGATGGAGACAGACAACATCAATGCCCCTCGGCGGCCGTCCTGTGCCACTTCGCGCGTCGAATTGGAGAACCGTTCCATAAATGGAACAATTCCGGTAGAGGTAAGTGCCGAATTTTTCACAGGCGACCCTTTGGGCCGTATATGAGACAAATCGTGGCCAACACCGCCCCGGCGTTTCATGAGCTGTACCTGCTCCTGGTCCACCATGATGATCCCACCATAGGAATCTGCTCCATTTCCAACAACAAAACAGTTCGACAACGAACCCACCTGGAATTCATTTCCGATGCCGGTCATTGGACCTCCTTGCGGAACGATATATTTGAAATCCTTGAACAAGTCAAACAGTTCATCCTCAGAAAGAGGGTTTGGATATTTTTTCTCGATCCTGGCTATTTCGGATGCCAGACGTCTATGTAGATCGTCGGGTGTCAATTCGAATATGTTACCATATGAATCCTTCAGTG
>JBAWXD010000292.1:0-4044 GCA_037144275.1 Paludibacter sp.
GAAGATTAAAGGGTTAAAAGAAGTTCGTTTGGTAGGCGATAACGTAGAGCAAGGCATATATTCATATGAAGAAGCCATTCGAATCGCAGATCAACTCGAATTGGATTTGGTAGAAATATCGCCTAATGCTGTACCACCGGTTTGTAAAATTGTTGATTATCAGAAGTTTCTATACCAACAAAAGAAACGTGAGAAAGAAGCCAAGGCTAAAACAGCGAAAGTTGTTTTGAAGGAAATTCGTTTCGGACCTCAAACCGACGATCATGATTACAATTTTAAATTAAAACATGCTATCGATTTTCTGAAAGAAGGCTGCAAAGTAAAAGCATATGTTTTTTTTAAGGGTCGTTCAATTTTGTTTAAAGAACAGGGCGAGGTATTATTGCTCCGTTTTGCAAACGAATTGGAAGATTACGCTAAAGTAGACCAACTGCCACAATTGGAGGGAAAACGCATGATTATCATGTTCTCACCTAAAGTAAAAAAGTAGTTGATAAAAAAGGATTACACAACTAAAAATAAGTAAAAATGCCAAAAATGAAAACTAACTCCGGTGCCAAAAAAAGGTTTACCCTTACCGGAACAGGAAAGATCAAAAGAAAACACGCTTTTAAAAGCCACATTTTGACAAAAAAAACAACCAAACAAAAACGTAACCTAACTCATTCAGCTCTTGTTTGCAAGACTGACTTGACCAACGTTAAAGAAATGCTTTGCTTGAAATAGTCAACAATCATACTTTTAAAAACACCATTTTCTTAGTCAAAAATCAGAATGCTTTTAGCCTCAAGTTCGCTGTGAAATGCGACGCTAACATTCACAAATCATTTAATTATGCCAAGATCAGTAAACCACGTTGCTTCACGTAAAAGAAGAAAAAGAATTTTAAGCCTCACCAGAGGTTATTTTGGAGGTCGTCGTAATGTTTGGACCGTAGCCAAAAACACATGGGAAAAAGGGTTGCAATATGCATACCGCGACCGTAAAACCAAAAAACGTAATTTCCGTGCTTTGTGGATTCAACGTATTAACGCTGCTGCACGTTTAGAAGGTTTGTCGTATTCAAAATTAATGGGCGCATTGCACAAATCTGGTATCGAAATGAACCGTAAAGTGTTAGCCGATTTAGCAATGAATCACCCGGAAGCATTCAAAGCTATCGTGTTGAAAGCAAAAAACGCATAGTAAGCTAATTTACAGATAAAAATAAAACCCAGACTGAATTATTTAGTTTGGGTTTTATTTTGACCGACAAATCAGAACACAAAAAAGGCAGCAAGTTGAATTTTGCTGCCTTTTTGTGTCTGTGAGTTTAGATTAATATCCCCATTTCAGCCAAAGTGATCCCCAGGTAAAACCTGCTCCAAAAGCTGTAAGAATGATATTATCCCCTTTCTTGAATTTCTTCTCCCATTCCCATATTCCGAGTGGAATACTAGCGGCAGAGGTATTTCCGAATCGCTCGATGTTAATTACTACTTTCTCATAATCAAGACTCGTGCGCTGAACTACGGCATCGATAATCCGTAGATTAGCCTGATGAGGAATTAACCATGCAATATCTTTATTTGTCAGGTTGTTTTTCTCCATTATATTGGCTGATACTTCAGCCATGTTTACAACTGCATATTTGTAGACATTTGTTCCTTCCTGATAAGTATAATGCATTCTGTTCTCAACCGTTTCCGCTGTGGTAGGAATAGCAGAACCTCCGGCTTTTATATGTAAATGTTTGTAACCTACTCCATCGGTTTGAAGAATCGAATCCATAATTCCAAACTCCTCAGTTGTTGGTTCAAGTAATACAACACCTGCACCATCTCCGAAAAGTGGAGCTGTAGTGCGGTCGGTATAATCGGTTATTGATGACATTTTTTCTGCACCCAACACCAACACCTTTTTATATTTTCCGGATTCAATAAAACTAGCAGCAGTCGACATTGCAACAATAAAACCGGAACATGCCGCTTGTAAATCAAAAGCTAAAGAGTTTTTAATTCCCACTCTTTCGGCTGCCATCGAGGCACATGAAGGATAAATGTGATCCGGTGTTGTGGTTGCACATAATACCAAATCAATTTCTTCTGGCTTTGTGCCCGTTTTTGCAAACAAATCTTCAATTGCCTTAGCTGCCAAAAATGAAGTTCCAACGTTTTCGTCTTTTAAGATTCTACGTTCTTTAATTCCAACGCGTGAAGTAATCCACTCATCGTTGGTATCCATCATAGTGCTAAGTTCTTGGTTGTTAAGTATATAATCTGGAACGTATCCGCCAACACCAGTAACAACTGCTCTTATATTTGACATATTATTCTATTTATTACATAAAAAATCAAGCCCTAAAGGATATGTTTAGAGCTTAATTAAATTTTAATATATTGTATTGTAAGGTAATGGGCATTATGCCATTGCCAATTTTTCAATTGCCAATTTACCTCTGTAGTAGCCGCATTCGCCACAAACAGTATGATAAATATGAGCTGCACCGCAGTTCGAGCAAGTTGCTAAAGTTGGTGCTTCAGCTTTATAATGAGTTCTTCTTTTTCTAGCGCGTTGTTTCGAAATTTTTCTCTTAGGATGTGCCATCTTTTTGTTTATTTAATTGTTTTCTGTTATGTTTTGTAAACCGTCCCATCTCGGGTCAGTTTGTGTTTCTTCTACTGAAAAATCATCATCTGAATCGTCTTCAAACAATGTACTTCCTCCTTCATCATCGTCATCTTTTTGTCTGGTAATATGCCTTTTTAGCTTGGTAGCCATTGTTTTGTTGCATTCTCCCGTAGCGTGAACATGCTTAATCGGGATATTCAACACAATAAATTCATACAAAAACCAGGCAATATTTATTGCACCTTCTGCTTCGGGAACAATTACGATTTCATCTTCTTCCGAGAATTTATCTCCAAATTTAACCTGAAGCTTTTCTTTGTAATGTATCGGCTGCTCCATATTGTCCAAACACCGGTCACATGGTATGGTGACCGATCCGTCCAATGTAAAGAGAAGTTCGAAAACAGAAAATTTGCGCTTAACGCTAATTTTTGCTTTTACATTCCCTTTTTCAACCTCGGGACTGTCTATTTTTTTGAAATAAACATTGTCTAAATCAAACTCATACAATTGTATTTCGTCATTTAAATCCTTTAGTACAACGTTGTATTGTTCAAATTTTGACATCTTTTACTTGAAAATTTAAAATCGTGCAAAGGTACGAAAATATGTTCTATTACAAAATAGTTTCGTTTCAATTTTAGTGAATTTATTCAAAATATAAGCAAAAATCTAAACTATCAGTTGCTTATGCTTTTAATTCGAGAAAATTATAACTGATTTTAAGATGGATTTGTTTTCAAAATAATGCGAAAAATTGTACCAACATTCAATTCCGATTGCTTTACAAATATTTTTCCGCCATGATATTCCTCAATAATCCGTTTTGCAAGTGAAAGCCCTAAACCCCAGCCTCTTTTCTTAGTTGTAAATCCGGGAGTAAATACCATTTTGAATTTTTTCTTATCAATACCTTTACCAGTGTCCTTTATGTCAATAAGCACCTCATCATTTTTTTGTAAAACAGTAATATCAATATTACCACTTCCGTCCATAGCATCAATAGCATTTTTGCATAAATTTTCGATAACCCATTCAAATAGAGGAATATTAAGCGAAATAAAAACATGCTCTTCTGTTGAAAAATGACACTGAATTGCTACTTTTTGAGAAGAACGGTTTGACATATACTGAACTGCATTTTGCAATGTTTCATTCAGGCTAACGATCATTAAATCAGGTTTAGAACCGATTTTTGAAAACCGTTCAGCAATAATACCTAAGCGGTTTACATCTTTTTCCATTTCGCCGATTAGTTTGTCTTCTGAATGTCTCATTTTTAGTAAATCAACCCAGGCCAATAAGGACGAAATAGGTGTTCCCAACTGATGTGCTGTTTCTTTTGAAAGACCAACCCAAACCTGATTTTGCTCTGCTTTTTTAGTGCTCGAAAAAGCAAAAAAAGCAACTAATAAAAATAGAAAAATAACCCCG
>JBAWXD010000293.1:0-4041 GCA_037144275.1 Paludibacter sp.
AATATCATTTACAACAGTGGTGGTTTTGATTATATTACCGTAGATAATCTCAATATAACTGGTGCCATAAACAATGCAGTGTATTTGACCAGTGCAGATGATTTCTGTACTATCCAGAATTGCGATATTTCGTTTTGTGGTAATAATGGGATTGATCTTGGATCGGGAACAAACTGTATAGTTGATAATAATTCGATCAGGGATTGTAACTCGAATGGAATTTATAGCAATTACGGTTTTTTATCCACTATAACGAATAATACCATCACCAATATTGGGATTATTGTCGGACAAACGAATTATAAACAGGGTATTGAAGGAATTTATCTCCCCGGTAATGGAGGTGTTATTAGTTACAACACCATTAGAAAAGTAGGATATAATGGTATTACTTTGCGATATACTGGTGGATCAACCGTTTCTTACAATTATATCGATTCAGTTTGTTTGGTGCTTAATGACGGAGGTGGAATTTATATGTCAAATGCCATAACAAGTCCAAGGATCATCGACCATAATATAATTACAAATGCGATAGGTAATGTAAGTGGAACTCCAGGCTATGGTTCATCTGCCGAAGGGATTTATTTAGATGAATATAGTTCAAGCGTAGTGGTTACTAACAATACAGTGGCTAATAGTGGTAATTCAGGGTTTAAATTACATAAGGCTCACAATGATATGGTGACTGATAATACGGCTTACAATTGTCAAACCGGTATAGATTTACAGAATTCGAGTGTCATTACCGATTATATTCATGACATTTCGTTAAGAAGAAATATCTTTTTTCCAAAAACTGTTTCACAAAATGCAATGTATTTTCATACTACTTACGATGATAATATAACCCTTTTTGGCATTGCCGACAGTAATTATTATGCCAGACCTGTGGATGATAATCAAATAATTAAAGTTTCTCAGCCTTCATCTGGATTGAAAAATATGAACTTAGCATCATGGCAAGCATTTTCACTTCAGGATGCACATTCCAAAAAGTCACCCATTACTCTTACAAATGCAAATGATATACGATTTGAATTTAACGCAACTAAAACTCCTACAACTATTTCGTTGGGGGGAAAGTATATCACTGCCGATAGCAAAATCTATGATGGTTCAATCAGCTTGCAACCCTATACTTCTGCGGTATTAATGAAATACAACAACACGGCTGTTGAAAGTCAACTGGGAGACTGCAAGGGAATAAAAATTTTTCCAAATCCTATTTCCAATCAATTTAGTATAGAAGTTGAAGGAGATAATGTAAATCGTAATTTTGAAATTTTGAGTTCAACCGGTCAGCATGTTCTCAATGGGAAGATTTATGATAAAACTGCTGTAGATTCTTCTAAACTTTCTTCAGGTATCTATTTTGTGAAAATAGATAGGGGAAGTGATATTGGTATTACAAAAATTATAAAGTTATAATTTATAGTAGACAAAAAATAGCCATTCCTTTCAATACAAAAAAATGAAAACAAAAAGATACTTTCTCGCTTCAACTCATACCATAGCTTCTATATTTCTTATTTTAGCATATAGCTTTCTATTAACCAACAATGTAAATGCCACCAATTATTATGTGTCTGCAAGCGGTAGCGATGCAGCTGATGGTTTAACTATTACTACGCCCTGGCAGAACATTTCTAAAGTAAACGCTTCATTCTCGTCATTTCCGGTAGGCAGTACCATCTATTTTAATAGAGGTGATACCTTCTACGGTACGCTTACAACCGGAAAATCGGGAACAAGTGGGAACCCTATTACTATAAGTGCTTATGGAACAGGAGCAAAACCAATAATTACCGGGTTTACAACCATTAGTGGTTGGAGCAATGAAGGTGGGGGTATTTATTCAAAAGTAATTACTTCTGAAGCTCAAACCAACTTGGTCACCATCGATGGAAAACAAGTTGGCATGGGACGTTATCCCGATACCGGATATTTAACCTATTCTTCTTTTAATACAAATATATCCATAACCGATTTTGGATTAATGGCGTCATCAACGAATTGGACCGGGGCTGAAATTGCTATTCGGAAAAATAATTGGACATTAGACAGATGCCTTGTTACAAATCACACAGGAACTGTTTTGACCTATACTAGTTATGGGTCAACTCAAACTCCAGTTGCTGGTTTTGGTTATTTTATTCTGAATGATTTAAGAACATTGACAACTTATGGAGAATGGTATCACAATAAAACAAGTGGCAAATTCTATATGTATTTTGGTGCAATTGACCCGAATACAAAAGTCGTGCAGGTTGCCACCCTTAATAATTTGGTTTATAATGGCGGAAACCCTTATATTACGGTGGACAATCTAAATTTGACAGGTGCTATAAACGATGCAGTATATTTACAATATTACGCTAACTATTGTATAGTTCAAAATTGTGATATATCGTTTGCTGGTAGTTTAGGGATAGAATTTGGACCCGGTGGAGCTGGTGGAAATAACTGTATTGCTGATAATAATTCCATTCGGGATTGTAATTCTCAGGGAATGCATGCTTCAGGGACTTCTCCTACAATTACTAATAATACCATTTCAAACATAGGTTTAATTCCCGGACAATCAATGAGTCTCGGTGTTACTGCTATTTATTTGTTGAATGGAGGGCTTATTAGTTACAACACGATTAAACAAATAGGTTATGACGGTATTTATCTGGGACATTCAGGAGCAGCAGCAACTGTAAGCTATAATCGTATAGATTCGGTTTGTTTGGTTCTGAATGATGGTGGTGCTATCTATATGACTTCTGTGAACGTAGGTGCAAGGATTTTGGATCATAATATTATTACAAACTCGATAGGTAATGTTGCTGGAACTCCGAGTTACGGCTCATCTGCCGAAGGTATTTATTTAGATGAGTATTCAACAAATGTGGTGGTTACCAATAACACTGTGGCTAACTGTGGCTATTCCGGTATAAAATTACATAAAGCACACGAAATTACGATTACCGATAATACAACCTACAATTGTTTTAGTGGCATTTATTTTCAAAATTCGGTCGGTACCAATATCAGGAATGTCTCATTACTCAGAAATATCTTTTTTGCAAAAACGGCATCTCAATTTACATCCGAGTTCAATACTGTTGCGGATGATATTACGCTTTTTGGTATGGCAAATAATAATTTTTATGTCCGTCCGATGGATGATAATGCTACATTAAGGCTTTATCAACCATCATTAGGGGCGAAACTAACGAAGACTTTAGCTCAATGGCAGACTTTTTCAGGTCAGGATGCAAATTCTAAAAAATCACCCATTGCCATTACAGATATGAATGACATTCGGTTTGAATTAAACGCAACGAAATCTCCAACAACCATTCCGTTGGTTGGAAAATATATTACTGCCGATAGCAAAGTATATGATGGTTCAATCACCTTGCAACCCTATACATCTGCTGTATTAGTAAAATATAACCCTACTGTTGTGACACAAGTATCTGATCCAAAAAACATTAAAGTAATTCCAAGTCAGATTTCTAATCAAATCATTATCGAAATTGAAGGTGATACTAATATTCATGGTCTTCAAGTCCTGAATTCAATGGGTCAGATAGTTTTCTCGGGTAAAATGCTTGGAAAAACAGTCGTGGAATCCTCTAAATTTAGCCCCGGGATGTATTTTGTGAAAATTGAAATGGGTAGTTCTTTTGAAGTAAAAAAAATCATTAAACTTTAATTTTCAGAGGATTACAATAATAATGCAAATGCAAAGATTCTTTCTCTCATTTACTCATTCCTTTGCTTATACAATTCTTTCTTTGATATTAACGATCAATGTAGCTGCTACTAATTATTATGTGTCTGCAACGGGCAATGATACAGCTGATGGATTAACTACAGCTACTCCCTGGCAAAGCATTGCTAAACTAAATGCAGTATTTTCTACAATTCCTGCTGGAAGCAGCATTTATATTAATAGAGGCGACAAATTCTATGGTACGCTTACAATTGCTAAATCCGGCACAAGTGGAAATCCTATTACAATAAGTGCTTATGGTACAGGTGCAA
>JBAWXD010000294.1:0-4026 GCA_037144275.1 Paludibacter sp.
ATGGAATCTTCCACAAACAAAATTACCTGAACACCAACCTCTTCGACGTCTTCCTCCACATTCATGCGGTCTTCAATCAACTTAATGATAGCCAGCAAAATATCTGAATTTCCCAACCAACTAAACACGTAATCAATGGCACTTACATCCTCATTAGCAATTCGTTGAGACACTGATTTTGAAAATGGTGTGAGCACCACAATCGGAATTGTAGGAAATTGTTTTTTTACACGCTTAGCCCATTCAAACGGATTGATACTGTCGCCGCTGGGCATGGAGATGATGAGTTCAAATTTACGTTCTTTGAGCAGCGCATTGGCTTCTTCTTCATTCGAAACCAGGGTAAATCGGGGTGGATAACGAAGATTCAGCGAAGTGTATTCATTGAAAATTAATTCATCGATACGCCCATCTTCCTCCAACACAAAAGCATCGTACTTACTGGCATACAACAGAATATTGTAAATCCGGTGTGTCATCAGATTTGCAAAAGACGTATCCTTAAAGTAAAGTTTTTTAATACTGGGCGTGTTCATTGTAAATACATAATTAATAATTTACAATTCATAATTATTAAAATGTCAGAACAAAATTAATAAAAAGATTGAAATATCGGGTAATTATACAAAAATATTCAATAATCATAATAGTAGGTAGCTGCTAATATATCTTTGATTAATTTTTTATTCTAAAAGATTATTTACTTTTGCATTAGATTTATTGAACTAAATGATAGGTGTAAGTCATATAAAACTCAGGCATTTTCTTCCACTGATTATGACCTTGCTTTTTTTCAGTTGTATCAGCACTCAACAACTGGAATATAAGACCAATGTATACCAGAAATTGGCACTCCGGAAAGAATGTGGGGATAATTTCAGGTTGTACGAAGAGGCTGCTTCATGGCTGAATATACCTTATGCAGATGCCAGCTGTTCCAGAAGTGGGTTAGATTGTTCATGTTTGGTGTTCGAAATTTATAAAACAGTTTATGACAAAACTATTGAACGAAATACAACTGCTTTACTTAAAAATAATTGTCGGAAAATCAACAAAAATCAATTAAGAGTAGGTGATTTGGTGTTTTTCTGTACCAACTATAAGACTAAAACCTACGTAAATCATGTAGGCATCTACCTCAAACACAATAAGTTTATTCATGCATCCGTATCCAAAGGCGTTATCGTTAGCGATTTGGACGAAAACTATTACAAAAAAGCCTGGGTATGTGGTGGAAGAGTTAAATAGTTTATAGCAGCCCCCTAAATCCCCCGAAGGGGGACTTTGGAAATTGAGATGAATGGATTTAGTAAAAATATCAACTAACAAATACGAGACTGTACTAATTTAGTCCCCCGCAATTTATCCCGATTCTTTTATCGGGAGGGCTTAGGATTCGTTTGTTACTTTATAGTATGAAAGTAGTAATTTGACCACTTTGAAGTAAAAAAAAGCGAACAAATTATTAAAAATACCAACCAACTCCCTACTATAAACTCTCCCAACTATAAACTACCAACCATAAACTAAGTAATGGCCAGAATATAATGTTGTATTTTATAAAATAAATAGAACGCGGATTTTCACTGATTTAGCGGATAAGAGCGGATAATAATAAAACTGATTTAAAACTGATTTTAGTCATGCAAGCATGACTGAAAAGATTGTAAATATCAGACAATCATCCCGATTTATCGGGATTAAAATCCGTTTTTAAAATCCGTTATATCAGCGAGAATCCGCGTTCTATTCTTTTTGTTGTTTAAAGTGAATAATGCGACATTATATATTTCCTATTACTTAAATAAAAGAATCTCTTTGTCAATCAAAGATTTATTTCTATCTTTGTCCCCGCTTTAATAAAATATATTATAAATAACTAAAAAGCTAACAAACAGTATGTTAAACCATTATGAAACCGTTTTCATTCTAACTCCCGTTTTGTCTGATGTCCAGATGAAGGAAGCGGTAGAAAAATTCAAAGCCATCTTGACAGAAAATGGCGCAAAAATTACCAATGAAGAAAATTGGGGATTACGCAAATTGCAATATCCAATCCAAAAGAAATCGACTGGTTTTTATTCGTTGCTTCAATTTGATGCAGAGTCAACAATTATCGCTACCCTGGAAACCCAGTACCGTCGCGATGAACGTGTTTTACGTTTCTTATCGTTCCGTTTGGACAAATACGCGTTCGAATACGCCGAAAAAAGAAAGAGTCTTAAATCTAAAGAAGTAAAGGAGAACTAAACCATGGCAGCAAACAACGGAGATATCAGATATTTGACTCCACCCTCAGTAGATGTAAAAAAGAAAAAATACTGTCGTTTCAAAAAGAGCGGTATTAAATACATCGATTACAAAGATGCGGAATTTTTGAAAAAATTCCTGAACGAACAAGGAAAAATTCTTCCACGTCGCCTTACCGGTACTTCGTTGAAATATCAACGTAAAGTAGCTCAAGCAGTTAAAAGAGCACGCCACATTGCGTTGCTTCCTTATGTAACCGATATGATGAAATAATTTAGCAAGGAGGAAAAAGTATGGAAATTATATTAAAAGAAGATGTAATCAACTTAGGTTACAAAGGCGATATTCTGAAAGTAAAGGATGGTTACGGTCGTAACTTCCTTATCCCAACAAAAAAAGCTATTCTGGCAACAGCATCAGCTAAAAAAATGTTGGCGGAAGATTTGAAACAACGTGCTCACAAACTGGAAAGTCTTAAAAATGCTGCTGTTGAACTGGCAGACAAATTGAAAGATATTGTTTTGACCGTTGGTGCAAAAACAAGTACAACCGGTAAAATTTTCGGTGCAGTAGGTCCTATTCAGGTAGCCGATGCATTTGAGAAAGCAGGTTTTACAGTAGATCGTAAAGTTATTTTACTGAAAGATGCCGTAAAAGAAATAGGCTCATACAAAGCCACATTGAAGCTTCACAAAGAAGTAACTGTAGAAGTTGCTTTCGAAGTGGTAGCTGAATAAGTTTTCAATTCAAAATCACGATAAAGCTCGATGCACGAAAGTGTATCGGGCTTTTTTTTGGAATTGAACCATTTCAGGCTATAATTGTTTGATTTGAAAAACAAAAAATCGATGGAAAAACCAAGCACCGTTGACGAATATATCCAGTCACAACCCGAAGTGTATCGGAAATCGCTGGAACAACTACGCGATCTTGTCAGAAAACTAGCTCCTGAAGCCAAAGAATCAATGAGTTACGGAATAGTATGTTACAAGCTCCACTACATGTTGGTTGGTTTTAGTGCTCATACAAACCATTTTACTTTCACGTCCATGAGCAATTCCCTATTTCTGAAAATGGAAGAGGAACTGGAAGGATATGATACATCGATAGGTGGTATTCGGTTTAAACCCGGGCAGGAAATTCCGACAGAACTGATCACCCGCATTATCCTGGAACGTAAGGCTGAAAATGAGATGCGTGCAGCTATGAAAAAGAAAAAATAAAAATCCCGCAAATTTACGTAGAATATTTCTGCGAAATCTGCGGGAGATTAAATGTATAGTGCTTTATTTCAGCTTCTTCGAAATCAGATTATCTACAGAAAATTTTCCACTTCCGCCAATCAAAACTGCCAAAGCAATACCAAGAACCAGAATAAAGTATTCAAACCCTTCGCCTGTATTAGGCATTTTGTACCAGTTCATAAAGAATCCGTTGTGAAGGTGACCGCCTAAAACCATAGCTCCGGTCATTTCAACGAAAATTGCAAAAGCCATAAAGCGGGTTCCAATTCCGGCAAAAAGTCCGATACTTCCTACAAATTCAGCCAAAATAACTAAGGTTCCAATTACTACCGGCATTCCCATCGACTGGAAAAAGCCTAATGTTCCGGCAAAACCGTATCCACCAAAAAGTCCGAGCGCTTTTTGCGCACCATGAGGGAAAATTGCAATGGCTAAAGCCACACGTACTAAAAGTAAAGACCATGATTGTTGGTCAGTTGCGAGAAATTGTTTAATTGTTTTCATTTTGTTTGTTTTTAATTGATTATTATTT
>JBAWXD010000295.1:0-4006 GCA_037144275.1 Paludibacter sp.
AATTGGTTTTGTTTCAATTCTAATTGGTTTTGTTCTAAATCCAATTGGTTTTGTTCTAATTCCTATTGGTATTGTTTCAATTCTAATTGGAATTATTCTTTTTCCAGTTGGAATTATTCCTTTTCCAGTTGGTTTTGTTCCAATTCCAGTTGGAATTGTTCTTTTTCCAACTGGTTTTGTAGTTTTTCCAGTTGGAATTGGGTTTTTTGCAAAAAAAATATCCCTTGTCTCAACGACAAAGGATATTTTCAGATGATTATTATCTTCTCTCTCAATCTCTAATTAACAATCACTTTTGAAATTTTGGTATCAGTTGCAGTATGTATTTTTACTATATATCCTCCCTGAGGCAATGAGTTAGTACTTTGACTTGCACTGGCCACAAATGATTTCAGCAGCTGTCCGTTTAGTCCGTAAAGTGCTATTACGTCTCCGGCAGTTAATCCTGAAATCATCAACTGATTGTGGTCAGTATACATATTTAAACCGCCAGTCTCAGATTTATTCAATCCTGTTACATCGACGTTTGATCCTGTTACAATATTTAAAGAAGTTGTTGTTGATAAATCAAAACTGCCACTATAAGTCCCGGTATTGAGACTTACTAAAGGAGAATTGTAGTTAGTATAGATTGAATTAGTTGTATCATAAATTCCAATAACAGGACTTGATGATACTCTGGTATTCAATGTTGAAGGTTTTAATGATATTGTAGTGATTGAACCTGCTGTTGGTATTAATTGCCATTCAATTGGATTATAGACTACGCCATAAATTGCTGTTCCAGATAAAGCTCCATAAACTTTAGCTGCAAAAGTAGTTTGTGAAGCTGCGTTTACAGTTGCCGGGTCATAATTACTTGCTGAAGAGCCAATAGGCATAAGCAGGTCTACTCCGGCAGTAGCAGGCATATTTAGTTTTCCTGTGCCATCAGTTATAATGTAACTTGAAGCCGAAGCACCCGAAATAGAACCTGAAGCAGCAATAGTCAAATCGTTAGAACCGAGGGAAATTTTGCCGCTCGTCAGGGTTAATACTGCATTTATAACAGTAGCACCAGTTAAACTTACACCCGCTGAATTATTCAGGGTTACATTATTTAGGGTTATTCCGCCTAAAGATTGTAAAGTTGAACCATTCAGCGTTAGATCTATTACTTTTCCGGCAGATGTAAATGGAGTAAAAGTACCATTATTTACTACACTTCCGCTAAGATTTAATAAATGGCTAACATTATTTGTTTGAGTACCACATATAAAAGTAGCACCAGAATTTACTGTAATGTCTTTAAGATTTAAAGTAACAACTTTATTACTGGTATTAGGATATGTCACAACTCCTGAAGTGCCTCCTCCAATGCTAAGAGCATCAATGTTATCAGTTCCTGTTTGTGCCATTACGGATGGTGTTCCAGTTGCTGAGCCAGTAGCATCAGTAATTGTTACAGTTGGGGCTGACGTGTAGCCATATCCCGGGTTTGTGATACAAATTGATAAAAGAGTTTTAGCAGATCCACTACCTGTTGTAAAACAAGTTGCAGTAGCCTGAACTCCATTTGAACTGGTTGGAGCAGCAATAGTTATTGTTGGAGCTGTAAAATTAGTTCCTGAAATACTACTTAACGCTATGGAAGTAACACTGCTATTTGACAAGGTTGCCGTTACTCCATCGCTAACTGTAATACTTGAAATTGAACCGGTAGTACCAAAGAGTTCGTTTCCTGTAGTACATGTGCCTGTATATTGGATACTTACTTTATCTGTTCCAGTCAAACCAAATATTGGAGCAGCTGCAAGAAATGCTGTCTGACTGGCTCTTTTTATTGTTCCTGCATTTAAAATTGTAATATTATTTGTTGTATTATTTATATTTCCGGCAGTAAGCGTTAAAGTATTTACTTTTAAGGCAGTATTGGGTGTATAAGCTCCATTCGGAACATTTATTTCCAGGCTATTAACTGTTGCTGCGCTTGCAAAAATTTTATTTGTTCCGGCAAATACACTTGCACCAGCATTACCATTTCCACTAAAGACAAACTTTGATCCGGTAGCACTTGCATCAACATATCCTGCCGTACTTGCACTGTTTAAGCCTAAAGAAGAAGAACCGGTTCCGTTAAGAGTGAAAGTAACGTTATTATCTAATTGTAATTTTTGACTATTTAGGGAACTTAAACCTAAACGGGATGTGCCACAATTGGACTTTAAGATAGTAGTACCCTTTTGTATTACAAAATTATACCAGGTAAATGCCGGATCAACATATAAATTTACAGTACCCGAAGCACTGTTGTTTACTGCCAAATATCCATTTGCAGAAGTTCCAGTAAAATAATTGCTGGCATCATTTCCAGTCAAACTAAATGTCAGTGTTCCGTTGCCTAAGGTAAATGCACTCGTAGTTGTAAGACTTAACTTGGTGCCTCCTGAAAACGTAAAACCTGAGTTAATCGTAAAAGCGTAAGCACCTGCAAAACTAACAGTACTTCCACCTGAAACAGTCAGAGAATTTACAGTCGTAATGGCTCCAAGTGTAATCGTAATAGCTGAAGCTGAATTTATTGTTACATCATCGCCTGATCCGGGTGTTCCATTAGGAGTCCAGTTTGTGGTAGTGCTCCAGGTTGAAGAACCGCCGTTCCAGGTGTAAGATGTTGCCATTACACTGGTCAATGTAATTGCAAAAGCAAATGATAGAAGTAGTTTTCTCATAATGATTAAATTTTTAGTTAGATTTTTAAATTCAATGTACAAAAATACTGAGTTCAAAATTTAATCCATAGAATTATTATTTCAATTACTGGTAATATTGTTTCATCCGGACATTTAATAAACATCCCGAATTAGTAGGCTGTTCGTTTATTTTTAAATTCATGAAAAAATAAATACTGGATTAAGTGGCAAGTTCCAATCAACCCTATTCAATAGTTTGTTATTTCTCTATTCTGAACCAGTCGAAATCAGCGTATCCGGTTTCATAGGTTTTGCCTTTACGCACAGCATAAATCCCTACTTTAGCAGCTATCCATTTTCCTTTTTTGGCTGCAAAGGATTCTCCAATTTGTTTAAAATTGCGTCCATCGATGCTGTAACTGAACGTGCATTTGGCATTGCCCCATTTGCTGTTTTCTGCTGTATTTAATTTGTTGAACTCAGGAGAATCGGGCATTACATTTTCTATCTTTACTTTGAAATAAACAGTATTGGCTAAAACAGATTCTTCTGCACTATTTATTTCGGGTTTAGCACCTTCGGCATCGACGCAGGTAGATTGATAAACGACCAGGCCTTTATCAGTCTTTTTCAATGAAATACGACCATAATTGATTCCCATCACAATCAGTCCGGCTTCTTCATCGGGAGTTCGGGCGGTAAAAGTGAATTTAGTTAGCGCGCTAAAATCGGGTGCAGGGAATTTTTGTGTCAACAAATTCGGCACGTTCCACATATTGGGCATTCCTTCACGCATGGGTACATTAAACAAACGCAAGAATCCATAAGCCGCACCGGCCGGAAAGCAGTAGTTGCTTTTCGGATTGGCTGGCCATTGCCATTGAAGTCCGATGTTGGAATCGTTGAATTCATCCGATTCCGGTGGTGTTTCAATAGGATAAGTTTTGCCCACATTCGGTTTTTTGTAGGTCAAAACCGGTTCTCCAATGCCGTTACCATCGGTATCCACACCCATCAATGGCCAATCGTTCACCCATTTTACAGGTTCTAAATGCAGGACTCGCCCATAAGCATCCTTATCCTGAAAGTGGATAAACCAGCTTTCACCCGTTTGAGTATCCACCCATCCGCCCTGATGAGGACCGTTGGTGGTTGATTTTCCTTGTTCCAGCACGATTTTCTCTTCGTACGGTCCGTAGATATTTTTGCTGCGTAATGCCAGTTGCCAGCCGGTACCTACGCCGCCTGCCGGTGCTAACATGTAGTAATAACCGTTTCGCTTATACATTTTCGGACCTTCGACAGTAGGATGCTTGGCATGACCATCGAACACA
>JBAWXD010000296.1:0-3978 GCA_037144275.1 Paludibacter sp.
ACTGAATATAACCTTTCCGCGAAAGAATTTCCAGAATTTGAAATGGGCATTTACTTCTTTTACAAACAAAAGAGTGTCTTTTTGCAAATCCTCAACATACAAATCATGAATGGTTACGTCATTGAAAAAGCGGTAATCAATTTTACCTACAGTGACTTTGGTGTGGAGTTTCTTAGAAAGTTCAGATAGAATGACTTTGGATAATACATTTTGTATTGGGCTGGTTTGCAGCGCAATATAAACGAGCGCGAGAAATAAAATAATTCCACCTACGCTAAAACCTGCTATTTTAAGTGTTTTTTTTATACCTTTGAACTTTGTTTCGCAAAAGTAGCGAATAATTTGTAAATATAGCAAGGAAACGGCTACAACAAAGCAATTATCAGCCAAAAATAGAAAGACTGCAATTGTTGTACCAATCGATTGCAGGCTTTTGCAAATGAAACAAACTGTTTTAATTGTTTATTTTCTGATTTTAATGAGTTCAACTATTATATTAGGCATCGAATCTTCCTGTGACGATACCTCCGCTTCTGTCATCCGTGACGGAGTAATGCTTTCCAATGTTATTGCCAATCAGGCAGTTCATGCCAATTTTGGCGGAGTAGTTCCTGAATTAGCTTCGCGCGCTCATCAATTGAATATTATTCCGGTGGTTCACGAGGCATTGAAACGAGCCGAAGTAAGCAAATCTGATCTGAGTGCAATTGCGTTTACCCGTGGTCCCGGTCTGTTAGGCTCCTTACTTGTTGGAACATCCTTTGCTAAAGGATTTGCGCAGGCTCTGAATATACCCTTACTTGATGTAAATCATCTTCAGGCGCATGTATTGGCGCATTTTATAAGTGAAGGAAAACCGGATGAACGTCATCCTCAATTCCCTTTCTTATGTCTTTTGGTATCGGGTGGAAATTCACAGATTGTGCTGGTCAAAGCGTACAATGATATGGAAGTCATTGGCCAAACCATTGACGATGCAGCGGGTGAAGCATTCGATAAATGTGCCAAAATTATGGGACTGCCTTATCCCGGTGGCCCGCATATCGACCGACTCGCAAAAGAAGGAAATCCAAATGCATTCAAGTTCAATAAACCACAAATTCAAGATTACAACTATAGTTTCAGTGGATTGAAAACTTCATTTTTATATTTGTTACGCGACAAACTAAAAGAAAACCCTAATTTTGTGGCTGAAAACATGAACGATCTATGTGCTTCGCTTCAGGCTACAGTGGTGGATGTTTTAATGAATAAACTTCGAAAAGCGGCTTCTGATTTGAAAATTAATCAAGTGGCAGTTGCTGGTGGCGTTTCGGCTAATTCAGCTTTGCGTCAGGCTTTTCTTGATCACGGTCAAAAATATGGATGGCAGGTATACATTCCTCCATTTGCCTTTACAACGGATAATGCTGCTATGATTGCCATTACCGGATATTTCAAATACCAGGCAAATGATTTTTGCTCCATCGAAGAAGTGCCTTTTGCTCGGGTTTCGAATAAATTTTGATTAGTTAGCAGTTGCCAGTTGGCAGTTTGTAGTTTTTAGTTTACAGTTCGTAAATAATATTTTTAGCACTCAAAAATACTAAAGTATGCAGTTCCCTAAATTTAAATTGCCTGAAAAGCTGGAACCATTCCGGGGCGTCATAATATTTGCCGTAGTTTTGATGCTGTCCAACTTTTTTTGGAAGTATAATGTACTTGGTGATGAAGATACAATGGCTGATTCCGTTGTCACATTTTGGGGAACTAATATTTCTGCTCCGTTTAACTGGATGGCTCATCATGTTTCCGACGTTTGCTATTTTATTCTGCATTCGTTAGATTCTTCTGTCAGTCTGGATCACGTGAGAAATGTTTTTCATTATTCAAATGGCAATCGTGTTCAGATTGTTTGGGCTTGTACCGGAATGAAACAAGCTTATATTTGCTTCTGTATCATGGCATTCAGCCGTGGTTCGTGGAAAAAGAAATTATGGTATGTGCCGCTTACTTTGTTGGTCGTTTACCTGATCAATATATTTCGGATAAGCTTTATTGTGGCAACCATCGAAAATCATCCCAGTTGGTTTGAGTTACTCCACTTATACATTTTTAAATATGCATTCTATGGAATCATTTTCCTAATGTGGGTGTTCTGGGAAGAAATAATGGTACAGAAAAGCCCTCAATCTATTTCAGAAAGAACTGAAAATTAAATGAGTATTTTTTTTAAACTAGAATCAATTAATTATTTTAGCTTTTTGTATTGTCAATTAAAAATCATTCTCTATCTTTGCAGTCCCAAATAAAAAACAATCTTTATATATCAAATAACTAGTAATTATGATCGTAGTTCCAGTAAAAGAAGGCGAAAACATTGAAAGAGCATTAAAAAAATTCAAACGTAAATTTGAAAAAACAGGCGTGGTAAAAGAATTACGTCGTCGTCAATGCTTTGACAAACCTTCAATCGTAGATCGTGAAGAAAAAATGCACGCGATTTACGTTCAAAAAATGCAATTAGGCGAAGAATAGACATTTTTCTGATGGAAAACTTGTTTTCCTGATTTATTTCTATTATTTTCGTTGCAGATTTGAACATACGGTTATGATGAACGAATTCCTGCAATATTTACAGTATGAGAAGAATTATTCGGCTCATACTGTTTTGTCATATCATACCGATCTACTTCAATTCTGCCATTTTCTCGAAATTACCCCCGAACAGCTCGAACCTAATTCGATCTTTTCTTCTCAAATTCAGCATTGGGTTCTAGCCTTGATGAATGACAAACTATCCGCTCGTTCCTTATCGCGTAAAATTTCTACACTCAAATCATACTGGCGCTTTCTACTTAGCCGTGGATACGTAAGCCATAATCCTACGTTAAAAATCATTTTGCCCAAAACAAAGAAAGCACTTCCGGCGTTTTTTAAAGAAAGTGAGATGAATGCAGTGTTGGATAATCCCTTTGTTCCAAACCATTTTATACCCGTACGCGACCGATTGATCATAAATTTGTTTTACCAAACCGGAATTCGTTTGACTGAACTGATTAATATTAAAGATTCGGACATCGATTTGACTGAAGGTAATTTAAGGGTAATTGGTAAACGAAACAAACAACGCATTATTCCTATAGGAAAAAATTTAACAAACGATATAGAACGCTATATCGCTCTTAGAAAAGATGAAATAGAAGTTTTTGATCTGGAATTGTTCCTGCGACAAAATGGAAAAAAAATGTACCCCAAAATGGTTTATAATATTGTACATGATACCATGTCAGGAGTGAGCAGTATGCATAAGCGAAGCCCACATGTGTTGCGCCATACTTTTGCCACCGGAATGCTTAATGGTGGTGCAGATATTAATGCGGTGAAAGAATTACTCGGTCATAGCAGTCTGGCGGCAACGCAGGTATATACACATACCAGTTTCGAAGAACTACATAATATATATAAACAGGCTCATCCAAGGGCTAAATAAAAAAGGAGGCAAGTATGAAAGTAAGGATTCAAGCCATCAATTTTGATGCAACAAGTACGTTGGAATCTCACGTCAACAAAAGGCTGTTGAAATTGGAGAAGAATTTTGATGAAATACAGAATGTGGAAGTATATTTGAAAGTTGTGAAGCCCGAAACGGCTACTAATAAAGAAGCTGAGATAAAAGTATCCATTCCGAATGTTGATTTTTTTGCATCCAAGACATGTGATACTTTTGAAGAGGCAGTTGACCTAACAATTGAAGCACTGGACAAACAAATCCGCAAACACAAAGAAAAAACCACCAAAAAATAAAATAATCAACGAAATGTTTTGTAGTCCGAAATAATTTCGTACATTTGCAAGCCGTTTAAATAGCAGTATTTAAACGGCTTTTTAAACGCTAAAAGTGCTGATATTTAGCAATTTGCCTCTTTAGCTCAGTTGGCCAGAGCACGTGATTTGTAATCTCGGGGTCGTTGGTTCGAATCCGACAAGAGGCTCAAA
>JBAWXD010000297.1:0-3947 GCA_037144275.1 Paludibacter sp.
CTGTAAAACAAACATACAGCTACTTTGAACACAATTTTATCGAAATTGAAAAAGTAGAAAGTTTAAAAACTGGAATTGAAAATATTGAGAATTTAAAAGATTCAACGAATGATTGGTACAACAAAATAGAAGATGTCAAATTGGATTATTTGAATGGTTTTCAGTCGGGTAATCTACATTCAAAATATGCTGAATTTGAATCACATATTAAAGAAGCCGAGAATCGTTTTGATAAAATAATTACAAGTATTAGTGATGCAAATATTTTTGAAACTGAATCCTCCAAATGTAACAGTCATACAGAACGTATTGATTCATTAAATCAGGTTATTACTTCGTTTGAAGTTGTTAATCGACACATAAAAGTATTCAGAGAATATTATGAATGGAAGAAGTTTTATTTAGAACTAACTGATTTGCAAAGAACTGTTGTAAAATCATTGATTGAAATCAATAGTACAAATTGGATAGTTCAATTTGAGAGTTGGTATTTTTATTGGTTGTTGTCATTAAATGAACACAAAGACTTACCCAAAAATGAAGATAAACTAAAAGAAATAGTTGAACATAAGAATGATTTAAGTCAAGTTCAAAAAAACAACATTGTAAAAGATTGGTCTAAAAAGCAAAATCACGCAGTAAAAAATGCTCAATACATCGGTTTGAACATGATTAGTTTATTCAATAAAAGAGGTTCTAGGGGCGAAAAACGTAACTCATTACGTAAAATAATAAGAACTGATTTCAATTTATTTACAAGTTTTTATCCCGTACTACTTGTTAGTCCAAGTGTTTGTGGTTCAATAATTCCATTAAAAGAAGGACTTTTTGATGTTGTGATTTTTGATGAAGCAAGTCAATTACGAAGTGAAGATACATTTCCGGCTTTACTCAGAGGTAAAATTAAAATAATTTCAGGTGATAGTCAACAAATGCCACCTTCAAATTTCTTCCAAGGTGGAAATGCAATTTTAGCACCAACTGATGAAGATACTGAAGAAGAAATAAATTTTCAATCAGAAAATGCAAAAATTAAACATAGCATAGATTTAGCAGATAGCGAATCATTATTGGTTTATGCTGAAAATTGCAATTATGAAGCCTCATTTTTGAAAATTCACTATCGTTCCCAACACCCTAGTTTAATTGAATTTTCAAATCATGCATTTTACGGGAAACGTTTAATCCCAATGCCAGCAAAGCATGAATATAAACCTATTGAGTTTATTCAAGTAGCTGGATTATATGAAGATTCTGTAAACCTTGATGAAGCGAAGCAAGTAATTGATATTTTATTGAATAAAATTAAGCCTTTGGCTAATGGTAATTATCCGTCTGTAGGTGTCGCAACATTCAATTTGTATCAACGAAATCTTATTTTAGAGGAAATTACAAAGGCTCGTCAAAATCCAGCAATCGACAAGAAACTTTCATTGTATGGCTCTGATTTTTTTGTAAAGAATCTTGAAAATATACAAGGAGATGAAAGGGATATTATTATTCTCTCAACAACCTTTGGCAAAAGAAAAGATGGTAGTTTTAGACAACAATTTGGACCGATTTTACAACAAAATGGCTATAAACTATTGAACGTTATTATCACGAGAGCCAAACTCAAAATGTTTGTATGTACTTCTATTCCACAAGAAAGAATAAACGAATATCCAACATTATTGAGAGAGAACAAAAATACTGGACGAGCTGTATTTTATGCTTATTTAGCTTACTCAAAAGCAATTAGCGAAAACAACTCCGAAGTAAAGGACGAAATTCTAAAACTCTTATACGACAACTGCGAATCAAGACAGTATGAAAGTGAATATAATTTAGGTTCTGAATTTCCATTTGAGGAAGAAGTTTTTAACCGTCTGGTTGCTAAAATTGGTGAAGAAAGGGTTGAGCAGCAGTATAAAATCGGTGGTTTTAGAATTGACTTAGTAATTAAGTCGAAAATAACAATGAAACCAATTATTGCGATTGAATGTGATGGGGCAGAATATCACAGTAGTAACGAAGCCTATGCTTGGGATATTTTCAGAGAAAGTGTTATAAAGCCTTACGGCTTTATATTTTTTAGAATTTGGTCAACTAACTGGTGGTATTCAGCAGAAAGAGAATTAAACAAACTTGTTGAATTCATTGACAGACTTGACAGAGAAGAATATGAGAAAATTGATTTTCCACAGAACGAAATAACATTAAATGACTTATTTGGCGACGGTAAAAAGACATTAAATTGACAACCAAACACCCTTTTCGTCGTAGTATAGTTGATGCATGTGTTCGGCGAATTCTCCAACCTTCCTCGTGCTAAACTTATCCCGATTTAGCGGGAAAAGAAAGGGTTGTTTTCCATCAAATCATTATACTATTTGTAGCACGACTTTAAGTCGTACTACAAATAATAAAGTAAATGAGAGCACGACTTAAAGTCGTACTACAAATAATGACGCAAGTGGGTGCGCGACTTTAAGTTGTTGGATTCGACATTTCAATTCCGGCAAATTCAACAAAACAAATAATTGTAAATCTAATTGCAGTCAAATAATTAATTTTCAATATAATGAAACAGTGCATGTTATTTAAAACCAGATTGTTATTATTTTCAGCTATGATGGTTGGAGTATCTGTTTCTGTTCAAAGTCAAACATCAAAAAAACAAAACGACAGAGCTTTTTGGGTAAGGTCGCTCACCGAAATTGCTAAGCCTGTGCTTGAAAATTTGAGTAATAACACCCTCAAAAAAAACATGCCTGTTGAAACCACTGTTGAGGGTAGTAAACGTGGCAGGGATAAAGTTACGCATCTCGAAGCAGTTGGACGATTGCTGTGTGGCATGGCACCGTGGCTCGAACTTGGTGCTGACAATAGTACCGAAGGCAAACTCAGGAAGCAATATATTGATCTTGTACGAAAGGGTTTACAAAATACTGTTGACCCAAACTCACCCGACAAACTAAATTTCACAACTGACAATCAAGCATTGGTTGATGCAGCTTTTCTTGCTCAGAGTTTTTTGAGAGCACCCACACAAATATGGGGAAATCTGGATACTATTACACAAAGTCGAATGATTGAAGCATTAAAATCAACACGAATAATTAAACCGTACGAAAGCAACTGGCTACTCTTTTCGGCAATAATTGAAGCTACATTATTGCAAATAACAGGTGAATGTAAGATGGAAACCATCAATTATGCTTTAATCCGGTTTGATGAATGGTACAAGGGTGATGGCTGGTACGGTGATGGTAAAGATTTTCACTTCGATTATTACAATAGCATTGTAATTCATCCGATGATGCTGGATATTCTCACTGTTTTGAAAAATAAAAATCTCATCGATTCAACTGCTTACAATACTAAAAAACAACGTAGCATACGATATGCCGAACAATTGGAGCGATTAGTTTCACCCGAAGGAACCTTTCCTGCATTTGGACGTTCACTGGCTTACCGTTTCGGTGTTTTTCATAATTTATCTCAAATTTCATTATTAAAACTTCTGCCGGAAAATGTAAAACCGGCTCAGGTTCGGTGCGCACTCACTTCTGTCATCAAAAGACAACTAAAACAGGCCGGAACTTATGATAAAAATGGTTGGCTTACACTCGGATTTTGTGGTCATCAACCTGAAATTGCCGAATCCTACATTTCAACCGGAAGCCTTTATTTATGTTCGGCAGTATTTTTACCATTAGGGCTGCCTGCGAGTGATGAGTTTTGGAGTGGCGAGCCTTTGGATTGGACAAATAAACAAGTTTGGAATGGCAAGCAGGTAAAAGCAGATCACGCAATAAAAAATTAGAATTATTTTATGATGAAAAACCGGTTGATATTTACGTTGAAACAAGTGGAAGCTTAAGTCGCACCCCCACTAATTGGCACTAATAAAAAAATAATTCAGCAATGAATTTTGAATCTTGCTCTAAATCAATGGTTGAATG
>JBAWXD010000298.1:0-3936 GCA_037144275.1 Paludibacter sp.
GAATACTTTTACAATATAATTTCGGAAGACTTTGGATTTAACAAAACATGGGAAACAATAATATCTGGCAGTGGACAACATCTAGATAGTAAAGCAGTAAAGTTGCTAAATGCAATAATTAATATTGTGTCTCAGCAAGGATTTGAAAGGTTTTATTTGATAGTTGATGAATTTGAAGATATTACTTCTGGTAGATTAACAAAAAAAGAGGTGGATAATTATTCACATAATCTAAGAACTTTGATTGATAGAGAAAGAAGATGGTGTTTGTTGCTTGCGATGACTTCAGATGCATTAAATGACCTGAGAAAAATTTCCCCACCATTAGTTGATAGATTAACTGATAGAGAAATAAAAATTACTCGATTGACAAACGATCAAACAGAAAAACTAGCCTTAAATTATTTGAGTTATGCTCGAGTTGAAACAAAGATGATAAATGATATTTATCCATTCTCAAAAGAAGCATTAGAATATATAAATTCAATTTCTAAGGGTTTACCCAGATTAGTTCTGAGAAGGATATACTACCTACTTGAAAGAGCTGTTGAACTATTGCCCGAAGGCGATATAATTTCTAAAGAATTTGTTGAAAGTCATTTGTTGTAATTTTATCATCTGAATATGGATTCAACACAACCGATAATCAGTAATTTTAAAGTAAAAATTGCTGTTGATACTCAAATATTGTCTTATTTGTTAGATAAAAGCTATCCCTTTTTAAATATTTTTTTTAATTATCTATTAGAAAGTCCATTTGTGGAGATTGTTTGTTCCAGATTTGTAACATTTGAAATTATTGGAATAAGGAAGAAAGAGCATTATTTGAGGGCAGTTCAAAAGAAAGCAAATGCTGTGAGTGGTGAGATTAACTTTAGTTCGTTGTTGAAATACAGCAACGATTGGAGTGCTCCAGAGTTAGATTATCATGACACATATACTTATGTTAAAGAAAAGGTGGAAGGTGAATTGAAAATAATTAATGATGATTACAAGATCTCTTACGAAGAATTTAATTTGCATTCGAGCCTTTGGAAACCTCATCAAGAATTAGTATTATCATCTAAAATATCAAAAGAAGACAGTTTAGTGCTTGTTTCAATCATATATCCAAATGAGAATCAAAAGGAAGAATATTTAGTATTTCTAACGAATGATAATCAGTTTTATAACTCAATTTGTTGTAGGAAGGAACCTGAAGCAACTGTTGTTAATGATATATTTGATGCAAATTCAATAATAAAGCCTACTATTTGTCTTTTAAAAGCAATTACTACTCCAATTTCAAATAAAGTATTGAATATTGTTGATAGTGTAAATGAAAGTGAGGAAATTGTTGCTTTCGCAAAACAGTTTGTTTTTGAACATATTAAGAAAAAGAACGAAACTCTAATTTTAGGTGAAATTGTAGATTGTCCTAAATCAATGAAAGGAAAATTATTATGCTTTAAACTTGAGTCTGATTCTCTTGCTGAAAGTCATTATGTTTCAGTTCTGTCGAAAGAATTAGACTTTTTATATTCTCATCCTGTCGAATTATCTAGTTTTTATAACAAAATACAAATTCCAAATTATCCTTATGTTCCTATGAATGATGAAGGTAAGAATATCTCCGTTATTTTGAATGACGAAGATGGAAAACCTTTGTCCGAAGATATTTATGATAGTGTTACTTCTATAGGTAATGTTTTATTTATTCATCCAGACTCAATTTAAAGTTTTTTTTCAAATTGACAGGAAAGAACCACGAATAAATTTAATTATTCTAAGCACAGCTAAGTATGTTAGTACATAGCACTGTTAGTGAAATGTGATTCGAAATGAATCACATTTTTTATATGCCTACTTATTTTATTGAATCAATAAATTAAAATTAGGTAATCAATATAAACGAGATTTTTTTCTTTATTTTTACACAAAAAAAATCATGGCAAAAATAGGAAGAAATGATCTTTGCCCTTGTGGTAGTGGAAAGAAATTTAAAAAATGTTGCATAGATAAGTATGAGACAGCAAGGGCAGGAGTTTCAGATACAAACTTCAATAGTTCTATGTTGAACTATGTGCAATCTCGGGAGGAAGGATCAACTAATACGATATCTGAACTAATACAATATAATCGATTTGACTTACTATCTGCTATTAGTTATCTTAAGGTTCTACCTGAAAATCATGGAAAAAATATTAGATTAGAAGAAATACAATGTTTAATATTATCTTCCAATAACCAACATGGAGATGAACGGATAAATGCATCTGATCTTGAACTCTTTTTTGATAAGCACTTTCTGCATAACCATCAGGAAGATCCTCCAGAAAATCTTTTTACAGAAAATATAATGACCCCAATCGGAAATAAGATTATATTTCCGGGGTTAGCACAAGGACAAATTTATTTTCTACAACAGCTAATAAATGTAATTTCTATGGGGGATTTCGAGAGATACTTTATTAGGTCATGCTTATCACCTGTTTTTGTATTGCTCTCAATATCCGATTATATAGCTAAAGCGTTGAAATATGATTGGAATATGAAGGGGGTAGATACCAGTTCGAATAATATTTATGTTGCAAATGATGTTTCTGAAAAGAAGAATATTTTTAGAATACCTTCTCAATTTATGCAAGAATTAATTGCTTCATGCAAAGGAGATATTTCAGATATAAATCTGTTTTTGATTGAACCTCATAATGAAAATTGGGATAGTAATAACCCTGATGAAAATCCGATTATACACAAACCTATTTTGTTTGATTCAGAAAATGATGAATATATAGTTATATCTCCTGTCAATTTGTTATATGCGGCTCTAAACTGTCTACTCAGAAAAACTATCGAATATGGTAAGTTGGATGACATATTAAAAGTATATTCCTACTCTTGTTGGCAGCATTGTGATTTTATATTATATAATATGGGATTTCGCAAGTTGGACTATTCTTTTCAAGAAACTAATTTACCTATTTATGAAGGTCTTTATATATTTGACACAGATAAGTTGGCTTATTTGATATTTTTTTATGATGATGGAGCCAGTTTTAATGTAGACAAACCATTAGAGTACATTGATACAACAGATTTAGATATGAAAATAATTAGCCATATCAAAAAGATTCATGCTAATTTTAAATCTGATAAAAAGATATCCAATAATAAGTTTTTTAATGTAAATGTTTCAGTTGGTATTGGTCGACCTAAAGCAACCAGATGTCCAAATAATTTAGATTGGAACGTTATTGGAATGAGTATTTTTGAACTTGAGATATTGAGTAAATCAGGCAAATGTAATAACTTAACTCTATGGAATTATTCGAATGCAGTGAAAAGTATAACTTTAGCTACTCCGTTTTTTTTAGATAACATAGCATATTTCATTGAAAATGATGAAAGTTTTTATGCTACGGATGAGCCTGTCGATTGGTTAATGATTGCCGTAGGAAGTTCGCTTAACTTTAGGGTGGAAGCTGTTCAAAAATTTGATATTCGATTGTTTAAGACAATTAATGGCGAATATATACCTTTTTCGCGAGAATCTCTTCCTGCTCTTTTACCTATATATACTACAAAGTTATTATCCAGATCATTTTTAGCTGCCACTCCGTCGTTAGGAGCCACTATCTTTGTAAGGCCAAGATGCACATTTATTGAAGCTGAAAATGAAAAAGAGAGATTTGAATCTGAAATATGTATTGCAATATTGTATTGGATATTTGTTTTGTCCGATGAGCTAAAAAAATATTTACCTGCTTTACTATTTCCTATTGATATAGAAATAAATTTGGATGATATATCGGATGATTATTTAGATGTGTTTGATTCTATAAACAAAGAAACTAATTTATTTGATAAAATATGTATAAGGGTATCGGGACATAAAATTAGTAACTACTCAGTACCTCTAAGTTGATGATACAGAATATTTTATGAAATTGAAAG
>JBAWXD010000299.1:0-3916 GCA_037144275.1 Paludibacter sp.
CACGACAGCGAATGCTCCCGCAAACCGCCAAATGCCCATAGCCTCGGTCGTTAGCTGCTATATTAGAAAATGAAAACTGCGTATGACGACAATCGAAAATAATATAACGACTTTTGGATTACAAACCGAGTTGACAAAATCTCAAGACGAAAACTTTGTAATAATTCAAAATCATTGGTATAGATTTAACAGCGAATTGAAAAGACATAATCTAAGTCAAAACGGCGGAAATTGGGAGAAATATGGAATAACTTACAAGATAGATGAACGGTATTTTTATTTGACAACTATTCCAACTTCTGGACAAATTTTTCCGGAACACTTCATTCAAAAAGTAATTCCAAAAGGACAATATGAAGTTTTTACTCATAAAGGCGAAATGAAGAATATAAAAACAACCGTTTATAACATTTATAAAAACATTTTGCCAAACTCGAATCTACAAATAGAACTCGCTTCGAAAACAGGATTCATTCACTTTGAAAAATATGATTTCCGTTTTCAATGGAATAAACCAAACTCAGTTATAGACATTTATTTACCCTTGAATACGAATTTTGAGTAAAGACAATTTACATATTGCGAGACAAAAACGGGGACAAATTGAAAGTTCACTATTAATTGCATTTGCTACATTATCAGACAAAGAGTTAGCGAATTTGCTTCAGTCGAAATTATCAACCGAGAGAACAATCGGAGCGACTTTATTAGGACAAAGAAAAGCTAATGAATTTGTGGTAAGCCTATGCGCTGCATTAAGATTGGAAAAGGCATTATATTCAAGGATTGCTATTTGCGAAGCATTAGAAAGTATCGGAAAAGAAAGTGTTGAACCACTTTCACAACTTCTAGGAAAAATTGGGAACAACCAAGAGACCAAATTGCCTGAAAAATACTTCGAGAAAAAAAGTTATCCATTGACAAGAGATATTGTTGCAAGAACGATAATTCGTATTGGCGAACCAGCAACTGACAAACTAATTGAGCTTTCAACGACTAAAGACAATTATTTACTGTCACAAATTATTGACACATTAGGCGGACTTTTACATGCAACTGGTGATTTGAGAATTTTAGACCGTTTGACAATCATTTTTGAAGAAAACAGACAAAACGATTTGTTATTTTGGAAGACAGTAAGAGCTTTCAGTGCTACTGAAAGCAAAGAAACGACAAATTTAATCATGCCTTGCCTGACACATTCGCAACCAGCAATTCGTTGGGAGACAATAAGAACGTTAGGCTTGATTTCAAATTACGAAACGAAAATCATAGCAAAAATTGAGACTCTTACGACTGACTCCAACGAGCAGATTCAACAAGCTTCAGTGGACGCGACAAACAGAATAAAACAACGAGAAAAAACAAAATACAGCAGCTAACACACGCCTATGTTCATTGGCTGGCTGACGTGCATTTAGCGGTCTTTGCTCCCGCATTCACTTTGTCGCTGTGCGACAGTGAAGCTCCCGCAAACCGCCAAATGCCCATAGCCTCGGTCGTTATGGGCAAGTTAAAAAAAAAAGAAAGTCTGCGAAAGCCGATGGGCTGACAACCCAAAGTGACAAAAAAGAGAACAAAATGGAGTCCTGCGACCATTTTTAAAAACGGGGCAAACCTTAAAGCCATATTTTTAGGATAATTATAAAACTTGTAATATTATGGAACTAATCGAATTTTTTAAAAATCTTTTTAAAACTCCAAAGCCATCATACTTTGAAGATTTATATTTTTTTGATTATCCAGCTCTTCTTGAAAGAGCTACTTTCACTGAAAAAGAGCTTAGACCTAATGGAGTTACAAGATATAAATATGATGTCAAGCTTGAATCACCATTTCTAAACATATTTGAGAAACTCAGAATAGAGCTATTTCAAGAAACAAAGAAACTCAATTTAGAAGATATGATGGTATTAACATTCTCCTCAAATAGGCAATCTTTTTCGCAAAAAGAAATTGAACATGCAGTATATTCAATAGTGGGAGCCTGCAAAAATGATATAAATAATGAAGAAAATGTAAGAGAAGCTTATTTTTTCGCAAAAGGTTCATCAAGCCAAATGACACCACAGCTTATTCCTGCAGAAGAGGGATCATATTATTTTGTAGATGTAATGATACAAAATAAAAAACCTACAGGTTTTTATGTGGAACTCGCTATTACTGTTAAAGAATTACAGAAGCTGGCAAAGGACTTGATTGAAAACGATAGTAAATAAAAATTATTAAACAAATCAAACAAGATAAAATGGCAAAAATATACAGTGGATCTTGGGGTGGTTCACAAATTGGATATGTTGAAGGCACAAAAGTATATAATGGTTCATGGGGTGGTACGCAAGTTGGTTATATTGAAGGCACAAAAGTATATAGTGGAACTTGGGGTGGTTCTCAAGTTGGTTATATTGAAGGCACAAAAGTATATAGTGGAACTTGGGGTGGTACGCAAATTGGTTATATCGATGGTGATAAAATATATTTTGGAACTTGGGGTGGAACACAGGTGGGATATATAGAAGGAGGTGGTTTACTATCAGCTGGCGCAGCTCTTCTACTTTTATTTTAACTATTAATTTAAATCACTGTTGTTGGAATATACACTGACCAACTTATTAGTTTGAATTAACATACGGGATAGCCAAAACCCTTTAATAGTAGGCATAAACAAATAAAATTTAAACAAAATGAAAATCCACATTAACAAAGAAAAGAAAGAACAAAGTGGCTGTTTTGGTGGCGCTAAATCTTGGACAATCGTTTCAGCTTATTACGAACTAAGTAGTGAAGAAAGAAATCTGTTAAATAGCAACAGTAATCTTTTAAACATGACAGTATTTAATCTACAATTCAGAGGTCCAGATGGAAATCCTTCAGGTGAATCTTCACGAACAGTCAAGCAATTAACCAATGAAAAGTACGTTAATGAATCCGATGGTTATCCATTAGGTTGTTTCTTTACAAATGGAGAAATACAGGAAGTTGAAGAAATGATTAATGCTGGTGCGAAAAATCTCAAAGCAGAATTATATGGTGGTAGCGAAGGCTCTACTACAACTGAGATATAAAAAATCCATAAGAAGAAATTAGTATTTACAATTTGGTATTCAAAATAATCCAACTAAAACAAAAAATATGGGAAATCGTGTATGCGCTAAATGCGGCAAAACAAAAGACATTTATGGTGCTAAAACCTGTTCACATGATCATTTTATATGCAGTTCTTGTGCAAGTGGTCATGATCATTGTCCACTGTGTGGACACACTTTGAGATAATAAAAAGAACAAAGAAATTGTATGAAGTATTTTCTACTTTTATTTATCAAGTTTTATCAAACATTTACTCCAAAAAAATTTAGGGGTAAATGTTTGTTTAAGGAAAGTTGTTCTCATTTTGTTTATAGAATAACTGAAAAAGAAGGACTAAAAAGTGGGCTTGAAGCATTATTGTATAGATTTCACAATTGTAGGTCAGGATATCATTTTTCGGTTGAAAATGGAATGGAAGTATTAAGGACTGTTGAAAATGAAGTTATTGAAAAAAAATTAATCAATGACAGAATATTCCTTGAGCAAAATCAATACTTACATGAATAATTAGAATGTGTTTAAGTATCTTGCCAATATTTTTAACTTTGGTAGAATAAGAGAAAAATAAACACGCTTTGTTTTATAATCTTAAAGAAAATCAATAACCTAGCCCATAACACACGTCTAAGCGACAATAGCCTAGTCCGTGCGATTTTGGAGTTTCATCACCCGCATTACCTTCATCGTAGTGCGACAGTGCAGTACCCGCAAATCGGCTACTGCGCTTAGTCTCGGTCGTTAGCAGTAATTTATAAAAATGATAAAAGCAACGAATTTACATTGTTTCAAAAAATAATTTTGCTATCAATCTGGATAAAATAATGGTTAT
>JBAWXD010000300.1:0-3896 GCA_037144275.1 Paludibacter sp.
AAGGCAGTACAAACCATCACTTTTGCCGATTTACCAACTTGCACGTATGGAGGTGCTGCGCTTACCTTAACTGCTACTTCCAGTTCGGGAATACCTGTAACCTACGAAAGTTCCGATTATAATGTGGCAACTCCGTCAGGTAATATTATAACATTAGGCAATGCCGGACAATGTTATATCACAGCCAGCGTGGCAGGTAACGGAAATTACCTGACCGGAACACCGGTACAAAAACTACTGACGGTTAGTAAAGCCAATCAAACTATTACGTTTGATGCTATACCTGATAAAACATACGGTGATGCAGCATTTAGTCTGAGTGCTTCAGCCAATACAAGTTTACCTGTTACGTTTAGTTCATCCATTCCTGCCAAACTGATTATTTCGGGTACTACAGCTACCATAGCCGGAGCAGGAACTTATACGGTAACTGCTACACAAGCAGGAACAGGTAATTATAATTCAGCTACCACTACACGTACCTTTACGATAAATAAAGCTACACTAACAGCCACAGCCGATAACAAAACCCGTGTGTATGGCGATGCAAATCCTGCTTTCACAGTTTCATATTCGGGATTTGTAAACGCTGACACCAAATATGAACTGGCAGCACAACCGACAGCAAGTACAACGGCAACAGCTACAAGCAATGTGGGCGATTACAGCGTTACACTTAGCGCCATAACCGATGCCAATTATTCGCTGGTTTACCGAAATGGAACAATGAGCATCACGCAAGCCCCCTTAATGGTTACGGCTCAGGCAGCTTCTAAAATTTACGGTGATGCCAATCCAACCTTCGCCTTAAATTACAGCGGATTTAAAAATAATGAAACTTCGGCAGTACTGACTTCGCTTCCGGGAGCTTCCACCGTTGCCAAAACAATGAGTAATGTCGGAACTTATGATATTACAGCAAGTGGTGGTTCTGCTGCTAATTACATTCTAAACTTTACAAATGGTCAGTTAACTATCAATAAAGCCACATTGAAAGTGTATGCCGCCGATGCAAGTCGGGTGTATGGAGAATCAAATCCAATTTTTGGCTTGATTATAACCGGATATAAAGGTTCGGATGATATTTCGGTGGTTAGCACTTTTCCAACAGCAAGTTGTTCGGCTATTGCTACCTCGCCTGTTGGAACGTACAATATTACTTATTCCGGTGCTACAGCTGACAACTATCAGTTTGATTATGCAACAACCGTTGGGAAACTGACTGTAACGAAAGCAGCACTTATGGTAACAGCCGATAGTCAGAGCAAAGAATACGGTAATGCAAATCCAACACTTACATACAGCTATTCAGGATTTAAAAACAGTGAAACTGCCAGTGCATTGACAACTTTGCCAACAATTACAAGCACTGCACTCATAGCAAGTAATGTCGGTTTGTATGACATCACCGTTAACGGAGGAAGTGCAACTAATTATTTGCTCAGTTATACCGGAGCAAAACTGACCATTAGCAAAGCTCCACTTATAATCAGTGCAAAAAATGATTCAATAAACAAAGGTGCAACAATTCCGACTTTCACACTTGTTTATAGCGGATTTAAAGGGAGCGATAATGCAACAAAATTGGATGTATTACCATCAGTAAGCTGTGCTGCTACGTCTTCTTCAGCTATTGGAAAATATGACATTGTTTTACAAGGTGGTTCGGATAAGAATTACACTTATACGCTAAACAATGGAGTATTAACGATAAAAGATAATACTGGAATTTATAATGTGAATGATTATAATACAAAACTTTATCCTGTTCCGGCAACAGATAAAATCTTTATTCAGTCTGATATAACCATCTCCAAAGCCGAAATCTATTCAGTTAACGGTCAGTTGATGCAAATCAAAGCAGGACATGACTTGAAAAGTTTAGATGTGTCAGGTTTGATAAAAGGTTGTTACACGATTCGCTTATTCAGCGATGATAAGGAGGTTATCACACGAATGATTATGAAGAAATAAAAGATTTGAGTTGTAAATAAGAATCGGCTGAATTTCTTAATGAAATTCAGCCGATTTTATTCTATTTAATGAGAATACAAGTATTAGAACCTATATTACAGAATTTAATATTCCCTGATTTTCAGTTTGTTTTATACGAAATGTAACCATTTCTTCTGCTTAAATCAAAATGTTTGATTTAACGGGAGAGTTATTTCAGTATTGAAATAAACTTCTTATAAAAGCGGGAGAGTTGTTTCAACCCTGAAATAACCTTCCCGACATTCCGGTTGAGTTGTTTTACTAGTGAAATAACATTCCTATCACAGTGGAAGAATCATTTCACCATTGAAATAACCTTGCTGTTATAGTGGTTGAGTTGTTTTACTAGTGAAATAACCTTCCTGACATCTCGGGAGAGTTATTTCAACCATGAAATATCCTTCAGGTCATCTCGCATGCCGGTGCATTTTTACAGAACTAATTGGGATTGAGAACCGGGATTGAGAGTAAATACAGCAAATTCTCCATGGTATCATGAAAAAATACTATGAACAAAAAGAAAAACACCATGGTACTTTATGAAGATACCATGGTACTTTGAAAAATCTCATCGGTACAAAGAAAAAATACCACAGTACTTCAGGTAAATACCGCGGTACTTTATGAATTTACTATGGTACTTTGAAAAAATACCTCGAACAAAAAGGAAAATACCACGGTACTTTATGAGAATACCATTGTACTTTGAAAAAGTTCATCGAACAAAAAAGAAAATACCACGGTACTTTAAAAAAATACCATGGTACTTTGAAGTTGTTTCCCGTAGATTTGATGAATTTGGGAAGGAATTATTTCAATTCAAACCCATCCGCATCCTTCCACACCGGAAATTTCTCCCGATATCGTTGAAGTGCTTCCTGTTGCAGGTCAAAGGTCTGAATATGCATCGCGTTTTCAGGAAAATGCAAAATAGTGTTGGCTTTATAATCTATTAAAGTAGAATGACCGTTATAGCTAATTCCCAATCCATCTACTCCTATCCGGTTTAAGCCACACACATAGGCCTGATTTTCAATGGCTCGGGCTTTCAGCAAAATATCCCAGTCGTTGATTCGTTTTTCAGGAAAATTGGCCACGTAAATCAACAAATCATATTCATTATTCACATTGCGTGCCCAAACGGGGAAACGGATATCATAACATACCAGCACGCAGATATTAAAGCCGTTGTAATTTACAATCAAACGTTTATCACCGGCCGAAAAATGGGTATGCTCACCACCCATGCTAAATAAATGGTGTTTGTCCGCAGTTTGAATTTCTCCATTAGGAAACACGAAGAAAGCTCGATTGTATATTTTTTCGTTTTCTGTAGCAATGAAACTTCCGGTAATAGCCAGTTTGTATTTTATAGCCCAAGCACGAAGCGTTTGAACTGTTTCAGCATCCATTGTTTCCTCCAAATGAAGTTCATCCGTGCAAAATCCAGTTGAGAACATTTCGGGCAACACCACCAAATCAGTCTTTCCCGCCAAAAGAACGAGTTGCTCGCCCGTTTTTTGAAGGTTAGCAGCTTTATCAGCCCAAACGATATGATCTTGAATTAAAGTAATTTTCATGATATTTGTTCGCTTCGCTCACGATATTTGTTCGCTTCGCTCACGATATTTGTTCGCTTTGCTCACGTTATTAGCCTTCGGTGTTATTAGCCTTCGGCGATAATACTCACTTCGTTCGTGCTAACCGCTTACGGTTTACTGCTTACCGCCGACTAAGATTAAATTTTGCGGGAAATCGGGCCTGAATATCTTTATAGTATGCCTGAATATGAGCTAAATCAGCAGTTTCGTCACCCGTTGGGTAAAAAATTTCTTTAATTGCCAACTCCTTTTTTTCATAATCGATATATGCCAATTGAATAGGCACCTTGGCACTTACGG
>JBAWXD010000301.1:0-3849 GCA_037144275.1 Paludibacter sp.
GGTATAAAAACAATAATGTATACTTTTATTCAAAGTTTTAAAATTAATGTTTTAAAAAAGTCAAGATTATGAACTTTATAAATATAGTAACTTTTTATACCAATAAAAGCGATAGAAATATTGAAAAATTAGCAGAGGTTTACGACAATAAAATACTTCTATCTGAAAAAATTCGAATTATAGGAAAAGGATATCTGGATAATGCGGATAAAATAACCGGGAAGAAGATACTTTTAAAACCAAATTGGGTATTACACGACAGAAATGAACACGATTCTATTTGTTTGCGTACTAATAACAATATTATTCTTGCATTAACTGAGATACTAGCTGAAAAGAAACCATCACAAATTTTGATTGGTGATGCACCAGTTCAAGGATGTGATTGGGATAAAATGCTTGATGATAATTTTTATAAAAGTATTAATGATCTTAGTATTCAATATTCAGTACCTATAACTGTAAAAGATTTCCGAAGAGTTACATTTGATCCTAGGCTGAATAACCCTGTTAAAGAACGAAACCCACTTAGTGACTATCTGATTTTCGATTTAGGAAATGAAAGTTATCTAGAGCAGATTACATCAAATAAAAATAAATTTCGAGTAACCAGTTATAATCCGGATAGATTAGCTAAAGCTCACGCCAAAGGAATTCATAAATATTGTATCACAAAAGAATTATTGGAGGCTGATCTAGTTATTTCGATTCCTAAGATAAAAACCCATCAAAAAACAGGAATTACAGGTGCGTTAAAAAATTTAGTGGGTGTTAATGGGGATAAGGACTTTTTACCTCATCACCGAATTGGTGGTGTTGGTTTTGGTGGAGATTGTTATCCGGGGAGGAATATTTTTAGACGTATTTCAGAATACACTTTAGATACTGCAAATAGAAACCAAGGCAAAATAATTTATAAAAGTTTGTTTTATTTATCACTGGCCATATGGAAAATATCAAGACCAAAAAATGTCCATCAAATGGCTGCTGGTTGGCCGGGGAATGATACAACCTGGAGAATGGTAATGGATTTAAATAAAATAGCAACATTTGGAAAAATGGATGGAACTATTTCACAAAAGCCACAACGTATGATATATTCTTTATGTGATGGTATAATTGGAGGACAAGGTGATGGTCCCTTAGACCCTAAACCTTTGCCTTTAGGAATAATTTGTTTTTCAAATAATAGTAGTCTTAATGATATCTGCATGGGAACATTAATGGGATTTAATATCCAGAAAATATCTTTGCTTAGAAATGCTTTAAATGAAATAAAGAATCAAAATTCTAAAATTGAGTTCAATAATAAAGAAGTTGTCTTAAATGGTTTATTAATGCATTCAATCCCAACTTTACCCCCTCCTGGATGGGTTAATTATATTTAGAAAATATGAAAATAGCAATCCATTGTAAAAATCAAGGATTTTGTATCCGTTGGGTTTCGTATTGTAAAAAAAACAACATTGAATATAAATTAGTTGATTGTTGTAAAAATGATATCATTTCCCAACTTAATGATTGTGACGCACTTATGTGGCAACCAGAACAGAATAATTATCAGCATGTACTTTTTGCAAAACAACTTCTGTTCTCAATTCAGCAAAGTGGGAAAAAAGTATTTCCCGATTTTAATACTTGTTGGCATTTTGACGATAAGGTTGGACAAAAATATCTATTAGAATCAATTGGAGCACCATTAGTCCCATCATATGTTTTCTACACCAAAACAGAAGCAATGGAATGGGTGAAAAATACGAATTTTCCAAAAGTATTTAAATTGAGAGGAGGAGCCGGTTCGGCAAATGTAAAGTTGGTTAAATCAGCTTTTAATGCACGCAAATTAATAAGAAAGGCATTTTCAACCGGTTTTTCACCCCATAACAAAATAGAAAACTTAAATGAAAGAATTAGAAAATATAAGAAAGGAAATGATTCTAAATTAAACGTATTTAAAGCTTTTGTAAGACTTTTCGTACCAGCAAATTACTCTAAAATGTCATCTAACGAAAAAGGGTACATCTATTTTCAAGATTACATACCCAACAACAGTTTTGATATTAGAGTTATAGTGATCGGTGAAAAAGCTTTTGCGATTAAACGCATTGTAAGAAAAAATGATTTCAGAGCTTCCGGGAGTGGTAATGTAGTGTATAATAAAGAAAATTTTCCAATAGATACTATTGAATTATCTTTTTTGTTAAGTGAAAAAATGAAAACTCAATGTATTGCTTATGATTTTGTTTATGATGTTAACGGCAATGCATTAGTTGTTGAAATTAGCTATGGATTCGCCACTTCAGTTTATGACTCGTGTGTAGGTTATTGGGATAAGTCACTTAATTTTATTGAAGGTTCATTCATTCCACAAGATTGGATGGTTGAACTAATTTTGAAACTGAAAGAGAATTAATATTATTAGCAAAATGTCACATTTTAAATTGTTTATTCAATAAAGATTATGAGAGCAGTTCAACGTTATTTATTATACTTCTATATCTTCTCAATTAATTTTGAAATGTGGGACCCGTTTGGAACAGGAATTGATTTTTTACTAACAAAAATTTCAGCTGTTCTTTACATATTATTTACACTTTTTGATTTTAAATCTCTCTATTCTATTAAACATATAAAAAAATATATTTATCCAATTGTAGCTTTTTTTTGTTTGTTGACATGTATGAATTTTTTAAATCGATCGAAAGACAATTTGATTTTTTTTAACGTCCCCTTTTTCTTGAATATAGTAATAATGTTAGCTGCCATAAACCAATCAAAAAGAGACCGTCACCTTCTATTGAAATGTTTATTTGTATTTGCACTTAGTACAATAATATTGACAATTTTGTATTTGTTTAGTATTCAAACAGATAATACTTGGGAAAACAGAATTACAATTTTTAGAAACAATCAAAATGAATTAGGTTTAAAAATAGCCATTTCAATTTTAATTTTGATAACAATTATGCATGATAACAGATTGAAATTTAAAAAAAATAGGTATTTGTTTTATGTAATCATTCTTGCAATGTTAATATTTATGATTCAAACAGGATCCAGAGTTGCATTTATTAGTTTATTCCTGAGCTTAATTACTTACTTTTTTTTGAGAGGCAAAAACTTTACTTTAAATAACTTATATAAGTTATTACCAGTTTCGATAATTTTCTTGTTTATCTGGCAATTTTTCTTAGTGAATACTCTTTTGATTAAGCGTATATTTATGACCGTTAATGAAGGTGATATATCTGGCCGTGATATCAGATGGGTTGCATCTTTAGACTTAATATCAAAAAATCCACTTTTCGGACAAGGAGAAACAGGTTATGCAAGGAGTATTGTACCAATTTTAGATTACTACAGCAGTCCTCATAATGTGATGATAGAAATACTTTGTTACACAGGAATTGTAGGTTTGATTATTTTTCTAATATTTCTAACAAGGACAATTATTTGTGGAATAAATTCATATAAAGTGGATAAAGATATATTTCCTGTAACACTATTAATTCCTATTTTTGGAATGATTTTATCTGGACAAATTATTGGGACAAAAATAGCATGGGTTATATTTACATTTATTATTGCTTTACCAGTATCAAAATCATTTAATAATAGACTAAAAAGAAGAAAAGAACGAATTTTAATAAATAATAATCATGAAACTTTAAATGGCGAATTTTAAAATTTATTTATTAAATAGAATCTATGCAACAAAAAGTTTTGTTATTTACTACTGGTAGTTGTGGCGGTAGTGAAAGAGTCACTTTAACAATATCTAGGATATTACATAAACAATCATATAATGTAAAAAATATAATTTTAGAGCTTGATCCAAAATTCGAATTG
>JBAWXD010000302.1:0-3805 GCA_037144275.1 Paludibacter sp.
AGAAGTCTCCTACAATATACTTCATTAAAAAGATTAATGCGACCATTAAACCTAATAACAAAGCGATAGTAATAAATGTGTTGTAATCTACAGTTGCCATTTTAAAGAGTTTTAGAAATTATCGTTCTGAAATATTACCGTTCTGTGTATTGTTGAAAGTTAGCTCTTCAATCATTTCACCATTTTCAAACCGAATACAAATATCGGTTTCATAAACAGATTCATAACCCAAATGAACATATTCTAACATTTCTCCTTTTTGAATCTTTAAAGTTCCAGTAAACCAATTTGCAAATACCTCAGATTGATTTGGGAAAAGTTTTTCCATTAAATTATCAATTTCAATACTTTCATTTTTAGACTTTGATTTTCGGAGTCTAAATAGCGGATAATCAATTTTAATAAGAAAAAGTTTGTTGTCAAATATTTTCCAAGTGGCAACATATCCGCGCCAACAAGCACTAAAAAAGCTTCTCTTAATTTCACTTGTTTTATTCCGATGCAACCATATTGCTAACGGCTCTGAAGCAAGCGAAAGCATTTCACCCCTATATAATATCTTATCATTTATTTGTGCGGTCATTTTTATATATTTTTAGTATTCTAAAAGACACCAAAGATAAGAACTTATTTAAATTTATTAATTGTAAGGTTTATTCCACGGTAACGAATTATGCTCAACCAAGAATTGTTTAAAACCGTCTTCACCTAATAACTCTTTCTTTTTCTTCAAATATGCAGATTCAATGTCTTCATTTTCTTGAATAAATGAGGGCAAATGGTTATAGACACTTATATTCAGATTGATAAGGTTAATAAACTTTTCTATACTGTAAGTACTAAAATCAGAACTATGTAGAGATTTCGGCGAACGGCTTAGAATTACATCAAAAATATCTTCGTCTTGTTGTAAGCAAGGACTTAAAAAACGAAAAATACAAGTATCTTCTGTTGTGAAATCAATTATTCTCAACACAAAACTCTTGTTTTCTTTTAATCTTTTGGAAATTAGAGTAAAAGCTAAGTAATTTTTTCTGCAAGCTATAAATGCAAATTCTTCGTTATCCCTTAAATCACCCATGTAACGTATCATGCAGCCATCATCCTCCAAAATCTCAGCAATCTTATAATCATTGCCCTGCCATAAATCAAATTCTTCATATTTTGGTTCTATTCCATTATTTGTCAAAGCGATTTTATCTCTATCATTAATGTTAGGAAAATGAACAACCGGAAATGTCAGGTATTCTTTCAAACTGGTTTTTGTAAACTCACCTTCAACTATTCTTTCGTAGTTCCATGAACCGCTTAAATCATCACTGCTTCTATATTCAATTAATCCATCAATACCTAAATTCAAATCGCTGCATTCATCCAATAATCCTTTACCGTTATTAGTATATAATTCGAATATTTGTCGACTGAATTTTTCTAAAACAACTAATCCATCATCGGTATTTTCAAGAAAACTAATTTGTTTTATAGAAGTAAATAATTCCGGGTAATGCTTATAATCACTTAATTTAAATTCTTCATTCCTTTTGAAAAAGAAAATATATTCCGGCAATGTATTACGACTTTCAAGAAAAGACACGATTTGATCTCTGCTTAGAAGATTTAAATCTATTTCATCAAGGTTACCAGTTATTGAAAACTCATTAGCTAGACCTTCTAACAATTCAATAGAAAAATTGAAGCCGGATGCAAGCATTTGGAAAAGATAAGCCCTCAAATCAAAAAGATTAGGTTCTTTTTTTGTCAAATCATATTGTACCATATTAATTAAGTTGTGTTATTTTAAACTAAACTATAATTTATCTATTATTTCTTCAATTGGATTTTCTAAAATCATATTTTTTGAAAGCTCACTATAAAGTGCATTACCACATTCCAAAGTGCTGAATATAAAGTCATTAATAGTTAATCGCATTGGTTTTATGACTGGTGGTATTTCTGACTTCGTTTTTACAAAATACTGCTCATTGATTCCCGACAAATACAATTCTTTCAAAGTCATTTTATTTTCAAAATATGCTTTTAAAGTTTCTTTGTTCAGTTTGCTGTATATATACCCATTACCATTTAAACAAAACGCTTTAAGATAGAACGAGTTTTCTAAATCTTTTACAATTTCTAAGATTGCGCCTTCTGCGTTGATAAGGTCTTTAAATTTTGTTTTTTCAAATCTCATAGTATTAGTTCTTATATTATTACAATTTAAATCTTGTCAGATCTTGTTTATTTAGCAATGTTTTTAGCATTTCCAATGTATGCAACCATTCTGATGTATTTATTCGCTCGTAGTGAGTATGTTCATCAGAGTATCCAATACTGAAATTTACTCCGCAAATATCAGTACATAATTCTACAATATCAGTCTTTTGAGTGCCTTCAACATGATTATAGCTGGTATGGAAGTGAATATATTCTTTGAATTCAGGAGTGCCAACAGAATAACATTTAAAATCCGTTGCATCTCTTTTGTCGAGTTGTATCATAAACCGATGAGAATTCAACTGTTCTAATATATCTGTATGATATTTTTTGAGCCATTTACTTCCTAACATTCCGGGTTCCATTGTAAAGAACTTTTTATCTTCACCGTCTGTAATCAATATTGAATGACCGGAATTTCTCAAAAGCCAAAGCATGGCACATCCAGCTCTATCGTCAGCACCAATGCCACAATCGGGATTTGTACCTTTTAAATAATCACCTTTACATACAATTTTTTGTTGCAGTTCACGATTATTGTAGCATTTATCCCAAACTGTATCAGCATGAGCAACTAATACAACTTTATCAGTTCGGATACCCTCAATATATAAGAATCTTTCTTTCGGATTATTTTTGTTTTCTTGAAAAACAACTGTCCTACCTTCCGTTTCTTCCAACCAACGAAATTTATTGAATATTCCATCCGTATTCCAAAGTGGAAATTCTAAGAATTCTTTCAGTATTTCTATCATTTTAGTTTGTATTTGATTATGAATACAAAGATAAAGCGAAAAAAGACCGGTTCATCTGTAAAAAGAACTCCTTTTATCAATGCATAAAAAAGGAGTTCTATAATAATAAACAATTGAATGTTAGTCAATTATTTCAATTTTTTCATTTGGAAGATTGATTTTGTATTTTGAATCTTCAAGTGCTATGCAATAATAACTTGCAAACGGCTCGTCAATGATTTTTTTAATGTAACTATTTATTTCCGAAATTTTCTTGGACAATGTATCACCGGTTCCAAGGTTTTTTGTTGTTTTTCTTAATGTTTCATTGGAGCGGATTCTATCATTAGATTTTGCTTCATTTATATCTTTATATGTTTTATAAAAATCGAAATCCACATTGATAAACTGGTGAAGGCTAACGCCTTCAGGATGCAACATAAAAAACGCATAAATTGCTTTTGAAAGATTCACTAATTCCAATTCTTTTCCAGTATCCTTCAGGTAAAGGGATTTTTGTTTTTTATCGTAAACAATATTTGATATTTCATTAATATTCAACTCCGGTGTAGTAATAACTTCGAGCCGTATTTTTTCGCCAATGGCTTTTATTTGAGAAATCATGGCTGTAGTAACACCCAATTCTAAAGCATATTTGTAGCAAGAAGGACAAATATCTGCTGTTTTAAATTTCAACCTTATTTGAGACTTATTTACGCAAAAATCGTTCATACAGCCTGCCGGAGCAAAATGTATATACTTTTCCCAATGCTTTGGTTCGTGAACATCCAGTTGCATTGCGTTCTGTAATATATTGCAGACTATCTCGTATGCACAAAAATATTTCTCGTGGATAT
>JBAWXD010000303.1:0-3784 GCA_037144275.1 Paludibacter sp.
TATATGCAAGTTTTCATATTAAGGGTTTAACAGATAGATTTGGAAATAAAAATATATATTTCAATTCTGCACCTTTTGTTAGTGTTAAAAATAGAACTGGGTTCAATTTTAGTTTTATACTTGAGCGAGATGGAATAATCACAAAATATTTCATGCATTTGGATGATCCCTATAAAATTGATGAAGATGCTTATGAATGGTGCGATGTATATGGACATGTTAATGCAAATTTTGAAAAGACTCCAACTCAATATTGGCCAAAAATAGTTTCATTAGCTCCAATGTTTGGTATAAGACCATGGAATTTATTTGGAACAATTTATTCTGCTTTTAGTAATTATCTTAAAGTTAGAGAGCAGGTAAACATACGAAAATTCTTTGGTAAATATAAAAGATTATATAAAATACGACGACCATTAAATGAGTATTTTCCATCTCCAATTCATTCGAATTTCAGACCTTATGTCTTTCATATGAGTACACTTTGGTATGATAATGAGTGGAATAATAACGATGAAGGAGTTAATAAAACAAGGGCTAATTTTATAATAACCTGTAAATCGATTGAATCAATTGAATTTGAAGGTGGGCTTGTGATGGAAAAGAACAGGAAGATAAATCCATTATTTGAGCCCTTGATTTTTAGAACCAAGATATCAATTCAAACCTATTTAAATAATATAAAGAAATCGGTTCTTGTCTTTAATACGCCTGCTTTTTGGGATTGTCATGGCTGGAAGCTGGGAGAATATCTCGCGATGGGTAAAGCTATTATTTCTACACCTTTATCAAATGACTTGCCTGAACCACTTGTTCATGGTCAAAATATACATATTGTAGAAAATAATATTGAAGAATTTAAAAAAGCAATTATTATGATTTCAAATGACAATGAATATAGAAAGAAACTTGAGAAAGGGGCGCGTGAATATTGGGAGAAATACGGCGATCCACAAAAGTCTCTCGATTTAATGGGAATTTAGATTTCAATAATAAAATATAGAGTGATAATAAAATAAGAGTTTTACAATGAGAATAATTCAGATTGGCCCTTTCCCTTTGGACCCCATGTTGATTCGTGGTGGTGTTGAAGCTTCCATCTATGGATTATCGGTTGAACTCGCTAAAGACAATGAACTAAAAGTGTTTGATATTCCCCGATTTTCAAATACAGTAGATACAATAGAAAATTTAAATAACTTTCAGGTATATAGATTTTATAGCCCTTATAACAGAAATATATTTACACTGACCAGAATAATTACTTTTTTGAAATTAATTAAAGAAATAAAACCTGATATTTGTCACTTGCATAACAGCAGTTTTTTTACTTTAGTATTATTTGTACTTTTGAGAGTCAATAGAATTAAAACAATTGTCACAGTGCATGGCTTACTTCATATTGAGAAAGCTAATATTTTCAGAAAGAATAAAAGCCTTATTAATTTATTGAAATATGTTCAACAGAGTTTGACCGAATTTATGCTATTAGATTTAATGTCTGTTGTGATAGTTGATACACAATATGTTTCAGATGAAATAGATAAATATAAAAGAGGTTTTAAAATTTTCAGAAAACCAATATGCAAAATTATTCCTCAGGGCATAAATCCGGTATTTTTTCAAATCAAGAGAAAAGATATTGAAAAATCAAAATTGCTGTCAGTTGGTGCTATAAGCCGAAGAAAAGGTCATGTTGTGCTAATTGAATCTATCAGGCTGCTAAAAGATAGAGGAATTGATGTAAACTTAGTTATTATCGGTGTTAAATCAGAGACTAATTATTTTAATTTATTAATTCAGAAAATAGAAGAGTATAATCTTCAGAGCCATGTAAGTGTACTGACTGATTTACCCTTTGAAGAGATTATAAGCCATTATGCTGATTCTGAGATTTTTGTTTTACATACTCAGGAAGAATCGCAGGGAATCGTTTTTTGTGAAGCAATGGCAGTAGGACTTCCGATTGTTTCAACTAGGGTAGGTGGTGTTCCGTGGGTGGTTGAAAATAATGTAAATGGACTTTTGTGCGATTTTGGAAATTATGAACAGTTTGCCGATAATATATTAATTGCACTTAATGAATCCCGCAGATTCACTCAAAATAATATACAAAAAGCATTTAACTATGACTGGATGCTAATTGGGAATGAAATTTTGAGTGTATATCAACTGTTATAATTATAGTAAATGTTTATCATAAATAGCAAACCTGTTTTCTCCCTTAAATTTCTATCCAATAATTCAATTGGAGTATATGTGGGTGCACTTTTGTTTAGCAATCTTATTTTTTTTAATCATATATTGGATTGGAAATGGTGGCTTTTTGGATTGGTGGAAGTAATTGGTTTTTTTTATTTTTCCAACGAGTTTAACCGGACATGGGCTAAGTTGAATGAGAAAAGATTTTTAAAAAAGCTCTTAGTGATGGCATTGATAATCAGGTTATCCTGGGTTGTTTTTTCATACTTTTTTTATATTTCAATGACCGGATCTCCTTTCGAATTTGCATCGGCTGATGCAAAAGGTTATCACGGAGAAGCGATTATGGTATCAACCTTGTTACACGAAGGTGATTTTCATACTTATTTTGATATAAAAGCTCATCAAAGGGGGGGGGCTCAGATTTCAGATATGGGATATCCGGTTTATTTAGGTTTTCAATACTATTTAACCGATGACTCTATTCTAATTGCCCGGATTATCAAATCTTTATTAAGTGCTGTTTCGTGTCTATTGCTTTATAAATTAGCCAAACGAAATTTTGGGGAAAATGTCGGCAGGCAAACAGCTATTTTTTGTATGATGATGCCTAACTTGATTTTATATACTGGAACACATATGAAAGAGGTTGAAATGGTATTCCTAATTATTTGGTTTATGGAAAGAGCTGACTTTATGTTACGAAACAAAAATTTTAATTTTATAGAAATTGCTCCTCCCATAGCGCTAATCATTTGCATGTTTTTCTTTCGAACTGTATTGGGAATTACTGCCGTTTTCGCACTTTTTACAGCAGTCATTTTGACCCCCAATAAAATAATAAAAGCCGGAAAGAAAACTATAATTTTTATCTGGTTAATAGGTGTAGTTGCCTTTTTTATTGGCGGATCAATCAGTTCTCAAATTGAAGATTTAATGGCACAATCATCCACTAATCAAGAGAATTCAATGAATTGGAGAGCAGGTATGGTTAATGGAAATAAATTCGCAAAATATATGACAGGGGCTGTATTTGCACCTATGATTTTTGTTATCCCCTTTCCTACAGTTGTGGGTACACCTGGTCAGGAAAATCAACAATTAATTAATGGTGGAAATTATGTAAAAAACATACTAGCATTTTTCTTGTTAATTGCAGTAGTTTATGTGTTTAAAGAACATAAATGGAGGGAATACCTGCTTATTGGAACTTTTGTTGTTGCCTATCTTGCAATTTTGGCAAAAAGTGCTTTTGCCCAGTCAGAACGCTTTCATCAACCGGTTGTTCCGTTTGAGATTATGATGGCCTGTTATGGTTTGAGTGTTATTACTAAAAAACAAAAAAAATATTTTAATTGGTGGATAGTATTGATTTTTATTGCAATTGTGGGTTGGAGCTGGTTTAAATTAGCTGGAAGAGGAATGGCTTGAAAGATAGTTCATAGTTGATAATTGATAGTTTATAGCGGCCCCCTAAATCCCCCTAAAGGGGGACTTTTGGATAGTGCGACCATTCGATTTAGTGAAAAATAGAACTAACAAAAGATAATTGCGTTTATTTGCATTAATAAAAACACTTTGT
>JBAWXD010000304.1:0-3758 GCA_037144275.1 Paludibacter sp.
AGAATTTCATGTTATTCATTCTAAAGATAGTGATATTCATACTTCCGAAATGTTTGAGCACCAGAAGGATTGGAAAAAACAGATTAATCAAATCCCTATTGTACCTGAAACAATGGCAGCTCAAAAACTGATGAAAATGTTTTTAACAGAGAAAAAAAGTATAGCAGTCGTTGTGGATGAGTTTGGCGGAACAGCAGGAATTGTGACACTTGAAGATATTATGGAAGAAATTTTTGGGGAAATTGAGGATGAGCACGATGTACATGATTATGTGGCAGAAAAAACCGGTGAGAATGAATATTTGTTTTCCGGACGCTTAGAAGTAGATAGCATTAATAGCCGTTTTAATCTGAATATACCTGAATCTGATGATTATGAGACAATTGCCGGATTTATTTTACACAATCACCAGCATTTTCCCAAAATAAATGAAGTGATTCGAATTGATCGTTTTAGTATTAAGTGCATGAAAGTAACGAATAACCGCATTGAGTTGGTAAAAGTAACAACTGCTGGTTAAAAGTCAACTGATGAGGCTTGATCGTAGATAGTTTCGAATAGTTTTAGACTAAAAACACAGAAATTCAGCCAAAAAGCTTGGGCATTTACTTTTTTTTTGTATATTCGTGCCCTCAAATTTGTTCAAAAAATAATAACAAAAAATATAAATTTAGCACAAAAAAATGGCAACATTAGAAAAGATTAGAAGCAAAGGAGTTTTACTTGTAGTGGTAGTGGGACTTGCATTATTATCGTTTATTGTAGGGGATTTCCTGAAAGAAGGATCGACCTATTTTAACAAGTCAAAAGAGACCGTTGCAAAAATTGCCGGCGATGATATTAACATTAAAGAATATGCAGCTGCAATCGATCAATTGACCGAAGTGTACAAAATTGAGACTGGAAAAACAGAATTAGGCGAAGATATGATGACTCAATTGCGTCAATCGGTGTGGGAAACGATGGTAAATGAGAAGATTTTGTATGTTCAGGCTAAGAAACTTGGGCTTGCAGTAAGTAAAGATGAACTAACTGATCGGTTGATCGGAAATAACATTCACCCGCTTATCACACAACGTCGTGCTTTTGCTGGCGAAAACGGACAATTCAGCCGTGAAGCATTGATGCAATTCCAAAGCACCCTGGAGCAAACACCATCTAATCAGGATCAGAAACAACAAATAGAAAAGCTTAAAAGCTATTGGAAATTCTGGGAAAAGACAGTTAAAACGCAACTTTTGCAAGAAAAATACAATGCCTTGATTTCAAAATCGGTAACAGCTAACAACCTAGATGCTAAAGCTAATTTTCAGGATCGCAAAGTCAGTGTTGATGTAGCCTATTTAGTTCAACCTTATTTTTCAATTTCTGACTCACTTGTAAAAGTTTCGGACAGCGAAATCAGCGACCGTTACAAAAAACAAAAGGAACAATACAAATCAGAAGCTAACTGCTCGTTAAGCTATGTTGCTTTTGATAAAAAGCCATTGAAAGAGGATTATAAAGAAGTTGAAATGCTGATTACTAAAATTACTCCGGAATTTAAAACTACCAACGATGTGATGGGTGTAGTGAACTCAAATTCTGATGTAATGTATGATGGACGGAATTATTCAGAAAAAACAGTACCAGCCTTACTAAAAGACTTTGCCTTTAAAGCTAATACCGGGGATGTATTTGGTCCAACTTTTATAAACGATACCTATACCATGGCTCGTATAATGCAATCGGGTATTATGCAGTCTGATTCGGTAAAATTGCGTCACATTTTCCTTGTAACCAAAGATGAAGCGAAAGCAGACAGTTTGATTGCTGCTATTAAAGCCGGGGCTGACTTTGGCGCATTAGCAAAACAATATTCTGCTGTGAAACAAACTGCTGCCAACGGTGGTGAAATAGGTTGGTTACAGGAAGGCGCTCAGGGCGTTGAAAAAGAAATTACCACACAGGCATTCAGTAAATCTAAGAATGAAGTATTTACAGTTAAAAATGCTCAGGGAACTCAGATTATGCAGGTAATGGACAAAACTGCTCCTCGTCATAAAGTGAAACTGGCCATTCTTGTTCGTAAGGTAGAACCAAGCAACAAATCAATCAGCAAGATTTATAACGATGCAAAACAATTTGCTGTTGACTTGAAGGCTGATAACTTCGAAAAGAAAGCGAAGGAAAATAATTATATGGTTCGCCCGGCAGCTGATGTAATGCAAACGACTGATAAAATTGCTGATATAGCTCAATCCCGTCAAATTGTTCGCTGGGCATTTAAAAGCAGCAAAGGCGATGTTTCTGATGTGTTTGAATGTGGTGGAAAATTCGTGGTGGTTATGACTTCGGAAGTAAACAAAAAAGGATATCGTGCTGTAGATAAAGTAAAAGACCAATTGAAAGCGGAGATTATCAAGGACAAAAAAGCTGAAATGATGATTAAAAACATAAATGCTCAGTTGGCGAAAACACCGGCACTTGAAGGATTATCGAGCTTTATAAAGGATTCGGTAAAAACTGCAGTTGCCGTGAATTTCGGTTCGTATCAGTTTGGAACAGCCGGTTTTGAGCCTTCAGTAATTGGAAAGATAGCTGCATTGGCTGTTGGAAAAGTATCTGCCCCAATTAAAGGAAACTCAGGTGTTTATGTGGTTCGTACGGCTAATAAGAAAGAAAATCCACAACCCTTTGATGCCAAAATGGAGGTTATGCAGTTGAATGGCCGTATGAGTTATTCATTGCCATATATGATTATTCAGGATTTGAAAGACAAAGCTGACATTACAGATAATCGATTAAATTTCTATTGATAAATTCAATACTGAAACCCAACCTTACCGAAAACGGAGTGAGTAATTTCATTCCGTTTTCTTTTTTCATCAAGTTTGCGTAACTTTGCGGAATACTGTAAACTGTAAACTTTAAGCAGTAAGCAATGTAACACAAACTTATCAAACCTTTCATACTTTACAGACTTTCAAACTTTTCAAACCCTTACAAACTCTCAATCCCTTCAAAATTAACAAACCAATGACCAAAACAGCGCTTACAGGCAAAACTCTTGAAGAAATAAAAACAATCGTTTCAGAGCTTGGTATGCCCGGATTCACGGCCAAACAGATTACGGAATGGCTGTATAAAAAACGGGTTTTCAGCCTGGACGAAATGACGAATATTTCGGCTAAGAACAGGGAATTGCTCCAAGAGAAATATGAAGTGGGTCGCATCTTAGCAGTCCAGGTTTCGGAATCGGAAGATGGAACAAAAAAATACCTGTTCAAAACCGGAGGTGGTCATTTTATCGAAACGGTTTATATTCCGGAGGAAGATCGTGCTACGCTTTGTGTATCGTCACAGGTTGGCTGCAAAATGGATTGTTTGTTTTGTATGACAGGCAAGCAGGGTTTTATTGCCCAACTGACATCCACCGAAATATTGAACCAGATTATGTCGGTTCCGGAGTCCGATAAAATCACAAACCTGGTGTTTATGGGAATGGGTGAACCTTTTGACAATACCCTGGCTATGCTTCGTTCGTTGGAAATTCTGACAGCCGATTACGGTTACGCCTGGAGTCCCCGCCGCATAACGGTTTCGACAGTTGGTCTGATTCCCGGCATGAAAATTTTTCTCGAAAAATCTAATTGCCATTTGGCTGTGAGTCTGCACTCGCCGTTTTCGGACGAACGGCAGAAACTGATGCCGGTTGAAAAGGCTTATCCAATTGCTAACGTGCTGGAAATACTTCGTAAATATGATTTCAGCAAACA
>JBAWXD010000305.1:0-3749 GCA_037144275.1 Paludibacter sp.
TGATCGTTTTAAGCAATTCATTCAACTCCTCATTATCTATAGTAGATGGATATTGAGCTTCGACGCGTTCCAAAAAATCGGCCAGTACATTCATATAATTCATAAATGCATCATAAGGCGTTTCGTAATTCGTTCCGTGTGGATCTTTGTGACTCATATACCGGAAATTGTCAGTAGACTGTAGAATCAACCAATCAAGTTTTAAGGCTTTATCTTTACAAAGTCGCACGCGTTCTCCAACAGCATATAATTTATTTAATGCTTCCTGTTGTAAATCGTTTCCTGTCCAGGGTGTCAAATCTTTATCATTGCCTACCCAACTCATTGGATATGGGACTGATAATCCTCCTGCCGATTCCGCTTTTTTAGTAATATCGGATGGAAGTACAAAACCCATTTGCTGTTCCATAGCATGATATGGTAATGCTTTTAGAAAATCAAAAATACCGGTATAGGCCGGTTGAGTAATTCCAAAAACTTCATAGCCCATTCCCAAATTAATAACATGTTCACCTTCAGGCAAAGCTGAAAACCAACTCACCATTTTTTCGGCAGTCAATGTTAGATTTTTAAAGCGAAAAGCTATATCATCACTGAACTTATGATTTCTCACCAGTAATTTTAATTTGGGAATATAGGAGTGATTATAAACATAATTCGGACTTTTCCAGCCCATAATATGCTTCGCTTCGTCAATCATCATGGTTTTATAACCCATTTTGGAAACCAGTTCACCAATCTCGTCGGAGTAAATCAATTCAGCATTGAAAAATGTGGTTGGTTTTTTCCCAAAAAGTGCTTGAATTTTATCCGAATGCATTTTTACCTGACGGGTAAATTCATCCCCATCAAATACGGAGGAAAGTGAATGTGCATAAGGTTCAGCCAAAAACTCGATACTACCGGTGGCAGCCAGTTCCTTAAAACTGTCAATCATCTCAGGTGCATATTGCTCAAAAAGTTCGAGTGTTATTCCTGAAATTGAAAATGCGCATTTAAACTTTCCATTTGAGCTTCGAATCATTTCTGAAATAGTACGATTGGCAATCAGATATGAGTGCTGAACCAGACTGTTTAAGCGCTCAGTCGTTTGAAAATCATCGTAATAATAATGATCACTTCCGATTTCGAAAAAACGATACCGCTTCAATTGGAACGGTACGTGAATCTGAAAATAAAAACAAATGTTTCGCATATTTTATTGATATTTGGCCCGCTTTCAGCGTGACGATATTAACTTTGGGTTATTTATTTTGTGATATTGCAAATTGGGTTACTGCCTACTGGTTACTGCTTACTACTTACTGTTTACTGTTTACTGTTTACTGCTTTCTACATTACACTTTCATAAATCCGGCGAACTTTCATGCCAGCATCATACCATTTGATATTATTCACTTCTTCAAGTCCTAATTTACTCAAGCTGTTAAACATAGCTGGATTTTTCACGATGGCATAAATCGCATCAGCCATCGCATCAATATCCCAATAATCAGTCTTAATGGCATGTGTCAGAATTTCAGCACACCCTGACTGTTTGGAAATAATCGATGGCGTTCCCACCTGCATAGCTTCCAGTGGTGAAATTCCAAACGGTTCAGAAACAGATGGCATGATATACACATCACTTTCGGCGAGCATTTCATGCACCTGACGTCCTTTCAGAAATCCGGTGAAATGAAAGCGATCGGCTATTCCACGTTTGGCAGCCAGGTCAATCATCGCATGCATCATATCACCACTCCCGGCCATCACAAAACGTACGCCCTTCGTTTTTTGTAAAACCCTATAAGCAGCTTCCACAAAGTATTCAGGGCCTTTTTGCATGGTTATTCTTCCTAGAAAAGTCACAACTTTGTCCTTTCGTGGCGTTTTTTTAAATGATTCTACATCCGGTAATGGCTCAACGGCATTATGCACTGTAGTGACTTTGTTTGGATCTTGATGATATTTTTCAATTACAATCTGACGGGTTAGCTCACTAACTGTCATAATATGGTCGGCCATGTCCATTCCACGTTTCTCAATACCATAAACCGTAGGATTTACCTGACCCCGACTTCGGTCAAAATCAGTAGCATGAACATGAATTACAAGCGGCTTTCCACTTATTTGTTTAGCAAAAACACCAGCAGGATACGTTAGCCAGTCGTGCGAATGAATTATATCAAATTCAACCTGATGGGCCAATACACTAGCCACTGCTTCGTAATTGGAGATTTCTTCAATCAAATTGTCGGGGTAACGACCGGAAAAATCAATGCAACCCAATTCATTGGTATGAATCCGACGGTAATCATATTTTATTCCATTCTGCAACCAAAAATATTCATCGGGTGACATCATATTGCCAATTCGGTTACTAACATGATCCCAACTATTTTCTTTCCATACAACAGGCACATTACATGCCCCTATAATCTTTAAAAAACTCTGATCTTCATCACCATGAGGCTTGGGTATAACAAAGGTTATACTCATATCTTCCTGCAACGACATTCCTTTTGTCAATCCGTAGCTGGCCGTTCCCAAACCGCCCAATATATGTGGAGGGAATTCCCAACCAAACATTAATGCCTTCATATATTATTCGTTTTCGTATTTTTTCAACATATCAAATACTCTCAAAATCTCAGCCACACTCATGGCAAACGACATTCCTCCGTGGCCTTTGTAAGGTGGATTTCCATCAAATAATTCAGGTAAAGTTCCAATGCACAATTCACTCATTTCAGCTTCAAAACCAATCATCATACGTTCAATGAATGATTTACCACTTTGTTTATAAACTTTTAAATATGCGGCGGCAAAAGATCCAAAAGTACAGGGCCAAACCGGTCCATTATGGTAGTTTCGGTCACGTTCTAATTGACCGCCTACGTAACTTGGACGGTAAAATCCGCTTTTCGGACTTAATGAGCGTAATCCTTTAGGAGTTAACAATTCCTTGGTCGTGATATCCAATACCGATTTTTGTTGCTGTCTGTCAAGTGGCGAGAAAGCTAAAGCTACTGCCAAAATCATATTCGGGCGAACTTCCTGGTTGGAATAATTTCCGTCTACATAATCGTACAAATAATTTCCATTCCAAAAAACCTTAATAAATGATTCCCGAGCCATTTCAGCCTGATAATCAAGTAAATCAGCACCATGCTCTTTTCCGGCTTCACGGCTAAGTTCTGCCACAAATTTGAGTGCATTATACCACAAGGCATTAATCTCAACTACATAACCTGTTCGCGGAGTTATAGGTCGCCCATTTTCCATGGCATTCATCCAGGTCGCAGGCCTGTCAATTCCGTTCACATACAGTAAACCATTACTGTGAAGAAACAAATTCGGGTGGTTTTGTTTGCGGATATAATTTATAATATTATTGGCTAATTCTTCGTACCGGATTGTAGCTTCAGCTAAAGACTTATGTTTGGCAAATTGCTGAATTACCCATAAAAACCAAAGTAAAACATCGGGATCATCCAGCGCCTGAATTTTAAATCCACTACGTTTCCCTGAGATAAACTCCTGAATTTCTTCAATTGCCGTTTTCATAATGGCATCAAAATAATCCATTCGGTCTATAGTAAGGGTACAGCCCGGCAAAGCTACAAACTGATCGCGTGCCCGCGCTCCAAACCAGGGATAACCGGCTAACAAATAAGTCTTATCACCTTCTCTTTTGTAAAATTGTTGTGCTGAGTTTTTCAGACAACTGAACATATCAACACGATGATCTCTACGGGTAAGTTCCT
>JBAWXD010000306.1:0-3742 GCA_037144275.1 Paludibacter sp.
GTTTTCCATTCTTTTTTGTCTATTTGCGCCTTTATTTCTCTCAAATAGCCCGCTATTTTTCGATAAACAAAGCCACAACTATCCTAAAAAATAATTGAAAAACAATTTAAGATTTATTTTTAAACAGTTTCTAAGAATATGATACGGATATTCCCCTTTGGGTATTTTCTTCAAGTGGAGAAAGAAAAATTGATTTCTTTAGTTAATGAGAGGAAAATGGAATACTGTATATAATATGGGACATGTACTGCTGGCTGGAATCTGCCTGAAATGAAATACGATTTGCAGAAGTTTGTAATTGTAGCTGGTTAAACCTGAATTCGATATGCGAAATCTCCTATATGATTGATAATAAGGAAATAATATTTTTTCAATTACTCCCACTAAGGTTTCAATAGATAAAGTATGAATGATTTATCCAACTAAATAGCCCTTTGTAGCCCATCGTATTCAGAAAATCAATCTCCCTTATTGATATTCAACTGCTTAAACTATGAATTATTTCGAAATCACGTTTATTAAATTAAGTGAGTAAAATAAAAAACCCTTGCGCCTGCGGGAACAAGCGAAACGGTGGGGTTTGGATGGTTTCTTAGCAAAAATACACAGCATTGTAATAGTTACAATTATTTAACACTTTAATCAATTTCAGCGGAAAGCCTTATTCTATCAGTAAACAGGCTTTGGTTTGTGTGAAAATGTGAAATAATACAGTTTTAAACACTAAATATTTAACGAATATATATTCGTTATTTAAAAACATATTTACTATTTTTGGACAATTTTGTTACTATCTGAACCTTATCCCTTGCATTTAGTACTGATTTAGTACAAAATTTAAAAAAAAGCTATTCTTAGGCATTTACGTTCAAATCTATCGGTTTATGACACATTATTCTACTTCTGCTGCTGTTTCTCCGCGAAACAAATTTTCTTCGGGTTTTAAGTTTTTAGCTATTCTGCTATTGGTTCTACTGGTAAGTGGTAAGAGTTGGGGACAGACTAATCCAACTGCTTTTGATTTATCAACTGGTAGTTTTAGTTTCACTACTCAAACAGCCACACTTACAACATACCCAACAAACATGCAGGGTTGGACAACAGGCACAAATAATGTTGCAGTATTACCAACAGCTGCACCCGGAGCAGATCAAGCATTTGTAGCTTCAGGAACAGCATCTACAAGTGGTTTGTCTAACTTAGGTGCTAATGGATTTAATTTCTTATCAACAGGAAGTTCTCCGAATCAACAAGTTGGTGAAATTGCAGTTGCATTAAATGCCTCCGGAAGGTCTAATTTGTTGGTTACTTGGACTGCTGCCGATCAAAATGCAAGCGCAAATAGCAGAATAATGAATTTAACCCTTCAATATAGACTTGGGACAACTGGAACATTTACTACGGTCGCTTCTTCAACATATACAACTACAGGTACTGCAACAGCTGCTAATCCACAAACTTTCACCAACATTCCTTTGCCAGGTGCTTGCGACAATCAAGCAATAGTACAAATTAGATGGGTGTATTATGAGTCTGCTTCTCAAACGGGTTCAAGACATGCAATTAGATTAGATGATATTACAGTGTCAAGTAGTGCTACCTCCTGTTCCGACCCCACTACCCAAGCCTCTTCAGTCACATTTTCGAATATTCTTTCCGACCAAATGACAGTAAATTGGGTTCGTGGTGGAACTCCTGGCGATGGAGTAATAGTTGTAGCTAAGGCTGGAAGTGCGCCCGATGATCCTGTTGATAATACATCATATAATGCAAATGCAGCCTTCGGTACAGGAACGCAAATTGGAACTGGAACTTACGTTGTATTTAATGGAAGTGGTACAAGTGTAAATGTTACCGGATTAAGTGCAAGTACAACCTATTATTTTAAAGCTTATGAAAAGAATTGTACGGGTACTTCCACAATGATAAATACAACGTCACCAGCTGCAAACAATCAAGCAACAACTGCTGCTTGCTCTGTAAACCCAACTGTAACTTCAACAGTAACAGTAAACACTATTGCTCCAACTACAGCCAGTTCTGGGGGAACTGGTTTAAGTTCGGGTGCTAATTGTTTAATAACGGCAAAAGGTGTTTGTTGGAACACAAGTACTGCACCTACAATATCTAATTCAAAAACTACTGATGGAACTGGTACTACTGATTATACAAGTTCGTTAACTGGTTTATCTGCACAAACTCTTTATTATGTTAGAGCTTATGCAACAAACGGTTTTGGTACTGCTTATGGTCCGGAAGTAACTTTCAGAACTTTGTCAACAGAATTAGCTGCACATCCAGGAACATTTACAGCAACATCAGTTTCGTCTTCTCAAATAAATTTATCATTTTCTGCTGCAAGTACTATTACCAATGCAAAAGGATATATAATTTTAAGAAGAACAGGTGGAGGTGGTAATCCATCAACAACTGGTATTGTTGATGGAGTTGCTCCAGGTTCATTATCCTTGCCTTCAGGAACAACGTTTATTACAGATATAAACAGTACCTCAACCACCACATACAACAATACCGGTTTACCTAATCCAATTACACAATACAATTATGCTATAATAGCTTATAACTGGGATGGAGTAAATCCGGAAACTTATAATTATTATACAAGTGGTACAATTAAAACTGCAAATGCAACTACATTGACTCAAGAAAAGACTTTACCCTATACTCAGGATTTTGAATCAACAACTTCGGAATGGTCATTGGCAGCTTCCGGTACTAACTTATGGGCAATAGGTTCAGCCACAAATAATGGTGGTTCAAAAGCTTTATATATTTCGAATAATGCTGGAACATCCAATGTATACTCTACAGGAACAACTCAGTCAGCCACTGATGCTGCAGTTAGAGTAGACTTAACAGGACAAACAACTGCAAGTCTTTCTTTTGATTGGAAGTGTAATGGTGAATCTAGTTATGATTATGGAGAAGTTTATGTTAATACGGGAGGATCAGATATTTTAATTAGCGCTGCTCAGGAATTTGTATCAACAACGACTTTCGCTAGCAAAAGAATAAGTTTAACCCCATATGTAGGTGGAATAGCAACTATTAAATTTAGGTGGGTAAATGATTATTCAGGTGGTTCTCAACCTCCATTTGCGGTAGATAATATTAGTATTACAGCTGGCGATGTTCCTATAGTAGCCACTACTGCCGTGAGTTCTACTACTGTAAACGGAACTTCAAGTGGTGGAAATGTAACAAATGATGGTGGCTCAACGGTAACGGCCAGAGGGGTATGTTACGGAACCAGTTCCGGTCCAACAATTGCTGGTAGTAAAACTTCTGATGGAAGTGGAACAGGTGCATTTACAAGTACGTTAAATGGATTAACAGATAATACGCTTTATTATGTAAGAGCTTATGCAACAAACAGTACCGGAACTGCTTATGGTAATGAAGTAACTTTCACTACATCTTCTGTTTCCGCTCCAATAACTACTGCCGCAACATCAGTCAGTTCATCTGGCTTTACTGCCAATTGGGGAACTGTTACAGGAGCATCTGGAGGATATTTGCTGGATGTGAGTACTTATTCCAGTTTTGTAACTTCAAGTCCTGCTACTTTATCAGAGGGGTTTGAAACAGGAATGCCCGGAACATATTCAACTGGTACATACTCATTAGGATCTGGCTCATGGTCTTTAATTAATGGTGGCAAGTCAACCACTTCTTCAAATAACCATAGTGCATCTGCAGGAGGATGTCAGTTGCAAGGAGG
>JBAWXD010000307.1:0-3723 GCA_037144275.1 Paludibacter sp.
TTTTTTGTGCTAATAATCTATAAAATCAATTAGCACATGATTAAATTGTGTAAATAATTTAGACCTGTTTTTTATTATTTATTTTTTGAAATTAATTTTCTATTAAAAAGTATCGCATTATTTTTTGTTTATTCGGAAATTTATTGCTACAAATTACTAAAATCTATTACGTGACATTCTGGCAATCTAAGTTTAGGTATTGATTATTAGATTTCTGAGTCTAATAATTTACAAAAAAAGATACATTTATTCTGATTGTTTTTTAAGATTATTTGAACAATTCTAATTACGTATAGATTAATTACTTTTATGTAGCACATATTGCTACAATCGCCTGAATATCAATAGTATAAATAATAGTATGTATTTTTGTTTCATCAAATGTGAACAAGCTATTATTAGTTTATGAAAAGGTTTCTTACACATATTTTTTTGTTAGCTATACTGAGTTGTCTGAGTATCAATTTTGCATATTCTGGAAGTCCAAACTTATTTTTTTCTACAGAGGCGTATTTTGTTAAAAATGATTTATTGCCTGATGCATCATTTAATTCAACTGCAGATACAAGTACTGTGAATGGTCAATCCATTCTGAAAGTCTGCAGTAATCAAACTGCTGAAGTTACTTTCACTAATACCTCCACTACTATTTTAACGAATTCAAGCTATACCATTGACTGGGGGGATAATTCACTCCCATTTTCATCTTCAAGTTGGGTTAAGCTGAGTCATAATTATAATATTGGATTTTGGACAATGACTTATACCGTTAAAGGCAATAAAGGTGCAGTTGTTATTAAAAAAATCAATATGTATGTTGGTTCAAATCCTGCAGTCTCTTTAGGAAGTCCCGGTAATACAGATAATTGTAGTAATGTTTCACTTACATTTCCTATCACAGGTACAGATAATAATCCACCCGGAACTACTTATACTGTAACTTTTAACGATGGAACAAGTCCCCTGACTTTTTCACATCCTGCTCCATCCGAGATTACGCATACCTTTATCAAAAGTTCATGTGGAATAACTAGTTATAACGGTACTATTCCTTATCCCAATTCATTTTCAGCCAGTATTATTGCTTCTAATGTATGTGGTGTCACTGCTGTTAATGTGGTGCCGATTTATATCTCTACTTCACCAGTAGTCGACTTTTCTTTGCAAAAGACTGTGGTTTCAACGAATAGTTCTGTAAACCTTACAAATACAACATCTGGATATGTAAATGTTGGTGCAAACTGCTCGATAGTACCAAAAATTGTGTGGGTAATTACACCTTCTACCGGGTTTACCTTAAAAAGCGGTTCGCTCGGAAATGATTTCGGACAGGATAATTCGAATCTTTGGCTAAACGGAAGTGATGTAATCCAACCTATTTTCAACACTCCCGGATTATACACTATCAAATTACGTGTGGATACAAAACGATGTGGAAATGACCAAATAGAGAAAACGATTTGTGTGGAAGCTCCACTTGATCCTCAGTTTTCACTTGATGTAAATGCAGGATGTACTCCACTTACTGTCAATGCCATAAATCAAACCGATTTATCCAAAACTTGCAGTTCTACAGCTTTATGGGATGTTTCTTATTCCGCAGACAACTGTGGAAATACACCTGCGGTATGGAGTTTTAGCAATGGTTCTACCAACCAATCGACTAATTCTTCATTCAACTTTGTGACTCCCGGCATTTATAAAATTAAGCTGAGCATGACCAACAGTAGCGGAACAACATTGAAAGAGCAAACAGTTGTAGTAAAGAAACGTCCGACAGCAAGCATTGAAGCTATTCCTGATTTTTGTGGAACAGCTTCATTTATACCTAAAGCAACTATAAACAACTGTACTTCCGAAACCGGAACACTGACTTATTCCTGGACTTTTGCAGGTGGAAATCCGTCAACTTCAACTAAACTTGATCCGGGAACTGTTGTTTATAATTCCACTGGAGTTTACAAAGTTATATTAACTGTTACAAACGAATGTGGTTCCGTGACTACAAATAGTAATGAGTTTACGGTTAATGCTTTGCCAAATATAAATGATATTTCAAATCAACTTAAAAACAACCAACAGCTTTCAGATGCAATCGTGTTTAGCGGAAGTAATCAAACTATTTACAACTGGACTAATGACAATCCACAGATTGGTCTTGCTGCTTCCGGAACAGGCAATATTGGTTCATTTAATGTTCAGAATCCCACTAATTCGGTTGTCAAAGCTTATGTCACTGTTATTCCCAAAAATACTTTAACAAATTGTGTTGGAGTTACTAAAACATTCAGTATTACGGTAAATCCATCGGGTGATGTAAACCAACCTTTAAATCAGACCTTGTCAAATGGTGGAAGTACAACTCAGGTATTATTTACAACAGTTAATTCAGGAGGCATAACTAGTTATCAATGGACAAATGACAGACCTGAAATTGGACTTGATGCTTCTGGCTATGGCAATATACATTCATTTACGACTATCAATAATTCAAATTCACCCATTGTTGCCACAGTTACGGTAACTCCGTCCTTTGTGAATGGAGGTTTGACTTCAACTGGAGCTTCAAAATCATTCAGCATTACGGTAATTCCGACAGCCAATATGAAACAACCTTCGAATGTTGAAATTTGTAATGGTGTTACAACTCCGGATATACTATTTTCTTCGTTTATTGAAGGAGATATGAAATATAACTGGACAAACGATAACAAAACTATTGGACTGCCAGAATCGGGCGAAGGCATTATCAAAGGTTTTAAAGCGTTAAATACAGATACAATTACAAAGACAGCTACTATTTCGGTTACTCCGGTTTATACTTTTGCTGAAGTGAGTAATACTGGTATGACTCAGAAATTTACGATATTGGTGAATCCGGCAGCGGTTATAACTACTCAGCCACAATCGAGTTATATATGTCGCGGAGGCAAGATTGCTCCGTTAAAAGTTGCTTATGTTTATGGAGTTGGTAAACCTTCTTATCAATGGTTCTCAAATACTTCAAACTCGACTATTAACGGGTCAATTATTGTAGGTGCAACTTCAGATACATATAATCCTAGTTCAGACGCTGCAGGAATCACTTATTACTATTGTGTAATAAGCTTACCAAAAGGAGTTTGTTCAAGTATTGCTTCCGATGTTGCTACAGTAGCTGTAAACGATGCAGCTGTAATAACAGTGAATCCAACCCGGTTGCAAAATATATGTGTGGGAGGATCTATTGAAAGTCCATTGAAAGTAGAATTTAATGGAGGCTCCGGTACTCCAACATATCAATGGTATTCGAATACTTCCGACTCTAAAGTAGGAGCAAAGGCAATAATAGGCGCATTTGCTGCAACATACACACCTTCAATATTTACTAAAACCGGACACTATTTCTATTTTGTGGAAATATCTATGACCGGTGATGGCTGTGGTTCAGCATCCAGCGATATAGCTGAAGTAAACGTAGTTGCTGATCCGGTTGTTATAAATCAGCCACTTGCAATTCAAACAATTTGTCAGGGAACTGTTTCTACTGATTTGTCGGTTCAGGCTAATGGAGGATTAGGAAATTACAAATACCAATGGTACGAAAATACTGTGAATGATAATTCTACTGGAAAGGCCATTTCAGGAGCTGTAAACAGCATTTTTACTCCTTCAACAGATTTGACCGGAACCATGTATTATTATTGTTTGATTACACAGGAGAATGGTTTGAATTGTGCTGTT
>JBAWXD010000308.1:0-3702 GCA_037144275.1 Paludibacter sp.
GACGTTTTTTTTGTAGATATTAAAATCGACAAAAAAACTGGATTAGTGGAGGGCAAAAATAAAAGATTTGCTACAATGCCATATATTGGCAAAAAGTATCAAGAAGCAAAGAAGAAGATTTTGTTTGTCGGAACAGATATTGGAGAAGATGAATATGCTAGAACAAACAGATTTCAATCATTTGAAGAAAGAGAAGAAAATGTTTTTAGCAGTAATAATCCACATATTGCTGGTACATACGTGACGGCATTATATTTTCTTAAGGAGATATATAATTGGGGAAATTATTATGAACAAATTAATAAAAATTGGACTTGTCAAAAAGCTCGGAAATCTCTACGTAACTTACCAACAGAAGTTCTTGAATATATATCTTTGACAAACTATTATAAATTTGTTACAGTAGACAGAGAAAATGAAAGGTCTGGTGGCAAAGATAGAGTTTTCAATAGTATCATTTTCGAAAAGAAAATATTTCAGGATGAAATAATGTTGTTAAATCCCGATATTATAATATTCCAAAGTGTAAAATTCGCTAATTTAGATTTAATACCTGAAATTATTAATATGGGTATTGAAGTATATGTTGCACCTCACCCTTCGAATAGGGCAAAGAATGGAAGAGTACCTAATGAATATATTTCACAAATAATCAAGAAGTGATAAGTATTTGACTTCTTAAAACTTAAATAGATCAAACCTTCTGATTTGTATCAGAGGGTTTTTTTATGTGTGTCACATTTTGGCATAGCCGCCATTTATCTTTGCAGAAAAACAAACGAATATGCAAGATATAATCATTCTTCTTGACGAGTTAACAACCAACATCTATCGGGCACAACAAATGACACCCGGTATTACAGGCTTTGAAACGGGCTATACCGGGTTTGATACACTAACTTCGGGTTTACAAAAATCAGAACTGATTCTTCTATCAGGTCCTTCAGGTATAGGACTTACACCCTTCGCTTTATCAATAATTCGTAATAAAATAAAGCAAGACCCATCTGTAGGGATTGTTTACTTTTCTACACTCTTATCAGAAATGCAGATTCTTACTATGTTGGTTTGCGGGGAAATTGACATAGATATCTCTACGCTTAAAAGTGGACAATTAAATTCAGAGAAACAAAAACTTCTGGATAGTTTTATCGGGAAATGTAAAAAGAGCAATATTTATATTGATGATACACCCAATCAAAGTTTAGATGAAATTCTTTCAAAAATTGAAGACATAAGAGATTCATACAGAATTGATTGTATCATTATTGATAGTTTAGAGCAATTCTGTAACGATAAAATATCAATTGAAGATGGATTGAAAGCATTAAAAGATATTGCAAAGATAACCTGCCTACCGGTTATTGTTTTGCTTGAAACGAATGTGCTGAAAGTAATGAATGCGAGTTTGGATTTAATGGATATTAGCTCTCAGGTGAAAAGGTATAAACAGGTTGATATGCATTGTTTGCTTCACCGTCCTGAATATTACCAAATTACAGAGGATGAATCAGGACAATCAGTTTTAGGCGATGCTGAGCTGTTTATTCTCCAAAACGAAGGCAATACAGGGTCGGTAAAATTCAAATTTGATTACTCTTTTTATAGATTTCGAGAAAAAAGTCAAGAGCATATACTATGAAAAAAATAAAAAACTCACATTCATCATCGGAAATCCGAAGTTTGCTGGTTGCTCCTTCCATTGGGATAAAAAATTGGAATCTGAGGTTTATTCGGCTTAGCCTGAAGTTCTTCTGTCTGTCATTAAAAGCTGTATTGATACATTTAAAACAATATATAAAACTATGAATACTGATAATACAGTTTTGCTTTTTCTGGACGATTGCAGAATTCCTTCGGACTGTGCTAAGTATATGCGTCAAAGAAATATTGATAGTAGCATTTATTTGAAAAACTGGATTATTGTAAGGTCGTATAATGAATTTGTGGAGTGGATTGAGCAAAATGGGCTACCGGATGTGATTTCTTTCGATCACGACTTAGGCAATGACTTGTCGGGCATGGATTGTGCTAAATGGCTGATAAACTATTGTTTGGACAATTGTAAATCATTGCCACTCTATGCAGTCCATTCAGCTAATCCACCCGGAGCAGCCAACATTGAGGGATTGTTCAGAGCATTTCAAAAGAATAAATAAAACAATAACAATACTCTTATCTTTAGTGCTAAATAAGAAACAAGAAATAGAAGGAAATTTCTAAACAAACTTACAAATATGGAATCAAAAGTATCAGCTGTTGCGTCTATTGTTTTGTAGGATAGGTATTTGAAAAGGAAAACTGTTTGAGATTTGAGATTTAAAATTTTTTGTGTTACTTTGAAACTTAATTAAAATAAATATATGGAAAATGAATTTGAAAAAAAATTACAAGCATGGCTAGAGGATGTTGCAATAACTTGTGACAAATATGCAAGAGAAATTGACAGAGATTTTTATCCTTTTCAATCTAATGTTTTTGAAAATCCGGAATTATTAATTATAGGTGCAAATCCTGGTAATGAAGAAGATTACAAATCATTTATTGAAAAAAATAAAAGAGGTAGGCTTGCAAGCGAATTATCTAACTGTGGTGAAAATGGTGAAAATGCTTATATTGCTTATAAAGACGACCCTAAATGGAAAATCAACAAACCTATTTTGAAGATGTTTGAAACTCCAAAAATGAGAACTATTTTGGAGAATGCTGTTATAATGAATGTAGTTTACTTTAATACAGTGAAAGTGGAGGACTTAAAAACTTATAATAGTGGAGGCGAAATAATTAAAGCATGTGTGGATTTTACATATGAATTTGTATATAACATTCTAAAACCTAAAAATATTCTTTTGCTAGGTGAGGCTGCTCCAAAGTGGATGAAGATTTCATATAACTACAAGAATGATACTATTTTGTGGAATAAATCAAATCAGTGGCTAATTCAGAATAAAATGGTCAATCAAATTCCGCATTATAAGATTTACCATCCATCTATGAATTTTGCATTTAATAGTGGTGAAAATTTAAGGCTTAAAAAAGAAAAGTTTGAATTAATATTTGGAGCTATTTAGAAAGTTGGAACAATGCAAGATTATAGTGTATTATGGTTTCTGAATTCACATAACTATAAATCAGAACTAGCTTTTCAAAAGCTAAATCTCGCCACATACGGCATCATACACCCCAAAATTCAATGGTCGGAAATACCTTCGACCGTTGAAATAACAAAAGAAGTGCTGAATAATGCTGTTTGGGTAAACAACAACGAAACAAACAAAGAAGAACTTTTACATCAAATTGAAACCTATCAACCAAACATAATCATTTTTGCTGGCACATTTAAGGAGTTTAAAACTTCAGAAATGGAGCAAATTGGTTGGAACATTAACTATTCTGCTAAACGGTATGTGAACGATGATCAACTTGGCAATACGACCGCTTTTTACATTACTTCTCCAACAAGACTTTGCATTGAAGCATTTAGTCCTGATGATTATCGGATGTCGGATAAAATATATTGGTACGAAATGAAGAAAGCAGTACAATTGTGGGAGGAGTTTCGATAATTTTTGACGAAAAACATCATTATTACAATGAGAGAACTTAAAATTAATAAAAAAGAAAATGAATTATCGATTGAAAAATTTGGTAACTACTCAGCACCCCTAAATTGATGATACAGAATATTTTAGGTTTTCTGGT
>JBAWXD010000309.1:0-3646 GCA_037144275.1 Paludibacter sp.
CCAGAATTGTTTCCTGCTTACGGTGGACGTTATTATATCGAACCAATTTTAAAAGTATCACTGCCAAATGGTGCTCAAACATGTGAATTTGTCGTTGATTCTATTTTACAAGTCAAAACAAATCAGAATGTTACCCGAACAACCGTCATTTTAAAAGATAAGTTTTATCCGATAGCCGTGAATGTGATTTTTGATGCCTATTGGAATGAAAATATTATTACACAACAAGTAAAAATAGTAAATAGAGACTCTAAAAATATCTCATTGGAAAGATTTTACTCTTCTTATTTACCCGTTTCTGCCTCACAATATTATCTTACTCATTTTAATGGTACCTGGTCAAACGAAATGCAGTTAAATGAAATTCGTTTGACTCCGGGCACCAGAGTTATTGAGTCAAAAAAAGGAGTGAGAACAACTCAATCTGAAAATCCATCGTTTATGCTTTCGTTAAATAAGGAAGCGCAACCCGATTGTGGTGAAGTGATTATGGGAGCATTGGCATGGTCTGGAAATTACAAAATCAACTTCGAACTTGATGAGTTTAATGTTTTAAATGTCTTGTCCGGCATAAATCCGTATGCTTCAATATATCAGTTGGACGGAAATCAAACCTTTTCCACTCCCCAAATGATATGGACTTATAGCAATTCGGGCTATGGAAAAGCATCTAGAAACCTACATGACTGGGCTCGGAAATATGCTTTACGCAATGGAGACAAAGAAGGAAAAGTAGTTTTAAATAGCTGGGAAGGTGCTTATTTTACTTTTGATGAAAAAACCATCAAAAACATGATGGATAATGCCGCAAAAATGGGAATAGAAACATTTGTGCTTGACGATGGATGGTTTGGAAATGAATTTCCACGCAATGCCGATAATCAAGGTTTAGGCGATTGGCAGGTAAACAGCAAAAAATTGCCAAAAGGGATAGATGACTTAGCCAACTATGCCGTTTCAAAAGGATTGAAATTTGGAATTTGGATTGAACCCGAAATGGTGAATCCCAAAAGTAATTTGGCAACCGAAAAACCAAATTGGATAGTGAAAAGTCCAAATCGCGAGGTACCAACTTTACGCAATCAATGGCTTTTGGACCTTACGAATCCTGAGGTGCAGGACTTTGTTTTCAACACTTTTAAAAACACTGTCGAACTTTCTTCAAATATTTCATACATCAAATGGGATGCCAACAGGTACATTGAAAGTTTTGGTTCCACCTATTTGCCTGCCGATAAACAAAGTCACTTTTGGATTGAATACGTGCATGGACTTTATGCTGTGTATGAGCAAATTGTGAAAGCATTTCCGAATGTTGAAATACAGCTTTGTTCCTCCGGTGGTGGACGATTAGAGTATGGGGCTTTGCCGTTTCACAATGAATTTTGGGCAAGTGACAACACCGATCCATTTTCAAGGATTTTTATTCAGTATGCCACCAATTTGATTTATCCTGCTAAAGCCACGGCTTCTCATATTTCAATTAGTCCCAATCATCAAACGGGCAATAGTTCCTCCATAAAATTCAGGTTCGATGTGGCCATGATGGGTCGATTGGGTGTGGAGTTACAACCAAAAGACCTTACAGAAGAAGAACTTACGTTTTTGAAAAGTTCAATAGCCAAATACAAAGAACTCAGGCACATTGTTCATCTGGGTGATTTGTATCCAATACACAGCCCTTATAGTACTGATAAATTTTCTGCCACACAGTATGTTTCAAAAGACAAAAAAGAAGCTCTTTTGTTCACCTTTAGTTTAGATTATCACGGCAGAACGTGGATGCCTAATTTTTTATTGCAAGGCCTAGAACCTGACAAAAAGTACAAAGTGACAGAAATAAACGTGTTGGGCAAAAATTATTTTTGGGGCACTAATAAAATATTTACCGGTGATTATTTAATGAAAGTGGGTGTAAATATTAATATCCAAAAAAGGGGTGAAAGTGCAGTGTTGTATCTGCAACAACAATAGAAATATAAATCTCTGACTATCAATAATACAATTATCAAGATAAAAATGAAAAGTAATAAATTGTTTATCGTACTGTGCATTGTTTTAGTGAACTTATGCTTTTCTGCATATTCTACTAATAAGGACAAACGTGTCGCAACTGGATTAGCAAAAGAGCATACCAACACTCAACTAAACAGCAAATTGAATGATGTAAAATTATTGAACGAGGCAGATTTCTTGGGGGAAGTTGATGGCAAAGCAATAGCACTATTTACCTTGAAAAATAAGAGTGGGCTTGTAGCTCAGATTACGAACTTTGGTGGACGGGTGGTTGCACTTTGGACACCGGATCGATTGGGCGAAATGGATGATATTGTTACCGGACATGCCAACCTGAAAAAATACTTGTCGTCCAAAGAGGTTTATTTTGGAGCATTAATCGGTCGTTATGGTAATCGGATAGCAAAAGGTGAATTCCAATTAGACAATACTAAATTCCAATTAGCCCAGAATAACAATGGCAATTCACTTCATGGTGGTCCGAAAGGTTTTCACAATGTAGTTTGGGATGCACGTTCGTTCAAAACGCCCGAAAATGAAGATGCTTTGGAGTTGAAATATATTTCCAAAAATGGAGAAGAAGGTTATCCGGGAAATCTATCAATTGTGGTAATTTATACTTTGACCAACAATAATGAACTGAAAATAGATTACAGTGCCACTACTGATAAAAATACAGTGTTGAACCTTACCAATCATACATTTTTTAACCTCCATGGTTTTAAAAATGGCGAATCAAAATCGGTTGATAGTCATCAGTTACAGCTCAATGCTTCGTATTATATACCAACAGATGAAAACTTAATTCCGACAGGTGAAATTGCCTCGGTGAAAGGTACTCCGATGGATTTTACAAAACTAAAAACGATTGGAGATAGAGTAAATAATGACTATCCGGCTCTTAAATATGGTAAAGGGTATGACCACAATTGGATACTAAATAAAAAAGGAAACGCATTGACAGAGGCTGGAATGTTTTACGAACCATCGAATGGCAGAGTGATGCGCATTTTTACAACCGAACCAGCAGTACAGTTTTATGGTGGAAACTTTTTTAACGCTTCCGAAAAAGGTAAATATGGTGAATTGTATATTCATCGTTCAGCTTTTGCTATTGAAACACAACATTATCCAGACAGCCCGAATCATCCGAATTTTCCATCAACAGAGTTGAAACCAGGTGAAAAATATCAACATACATGCATTTATAAATTTGAAATAAAATGATTTGAATTACAAAAATTAGTCAAAATAAAAAATCCAATAATTAACCGGGAGCAATCCCACAAAATTCTAAAAAAATGAAAAAAATCTTTCTTTTTATGGCTGTTGCATTGTTTTGCTCAGCTAATGCGTTTTCCCAAACGACTTTCACTGTCAACGCGACAACAGGAACAAATAATGGAACCTCTTGGACAACTATTGATGGAGCTATAAAAGCTTGTGCTTCAGGCGATATTATTGAAATTTCCGCAGGAACATATACTGAGAAAGCATTAGCAATCGCAAAAGACCTGACCATTAAAGGAGCCGGTATGGGGCTTACAATTATTCAGCCATTAGCCACACAAGCAACCGGCAATGGAGCTACTTTAGCTTTAACTACCAATGGAAATACAATCACGTTGCA
>JBAWXD010000310.1:0-3622 GCA_037144275.1 Paludibacter sp.
AGGTTTGCAGGTCTGGGATGAGCATTTATCCTTTCTTCGGGAGTAGAAAATTCCACTTCCCGGTATTCAACGGCAAAGCGATAAGCGAAATACAGCGAAATAAGTATATAATTGACTATTAATGCACCAAGTGTAATTGATAATAACACGAAACCGGAAAACTCCTTGAAAAATAAGTGTATGATTGCTACAAAAAAGATAAATAATATTTCACAGACATACAGTAATCGGATAATCGCATCGTAATATTTTTGTTTTTTGAGTGGTTTATACCTTTTAAATAAATAAGATACAAAAACCCAGGCCAGTGTAAAAGCAAGCGTAGGCCAGGAATATTTTTCAAAAGGGGTGTTGGTAGTAAGTGGAAACCAGTCTAAAACTACGTAATAACTTAACAGTAGCATTAAAAGGTCAATAAGAATATTTCTGGCTTTGGGTTTGTAAAATTTCATTTGTGGGCGTTTATGCAAAAATACAACGAATTTATGAAATAACATTCATTTTTAGTTTGCAATAAAATGATTTAAGTAAGAATTAGGTGGAAGTTTGTGAAAACTTAAACGAAATGAAGAATAAGATTCCTGAATAATGCCTGAAAGGTATTCAAAAATTTGCTTTAAAAAGGAACATTATATCTTTCCAATTATTTAATAGTCAATTAGTCCACAAATTAGATATTTATATCCACATAGTACTTATAATTTCAGCTTATTTTTGCAAGGTCAATAATCAATCAATAAAGTATATCATGAAAAAACCGTTTATCCTGTTGCTATTTTCTTTCCTATTGTCTTTTACAGCTTTTGGAGCAAGTTATTATGTTTCAGCAAGCGGAACAGGAACAGGAACATTTGCAAGTCCCATGAGTTTTTCTTCAGCTGTGGGGAAATCACTGGTAGCAGGCGATTCGCTTATTTTCAGAGCTGGAACATATTCTTTCAGTGCCTCGCAATCATTTTCAAAATCGGGAGTAGCGGGTAATCTGATACATTATGTAGCCTACAAAACGGAAGTACCAATATTTGATTTTCGAGCACAAGCTTATAGCAGTAGTAACCGTGGGTTAAACCTTTCGGGAAATTATATGCATGTGAAAGGAATTATTGTTCAGGGAGCCGGTGATAATGGTTTTTATGTGGCCGGAAGTAATTTGTTTGTAGAGCAATGTACTGCACGTTGGAATTGTGACTCGGGTTTTCAGTTGAAAGTTGGAAGTAATAATTATATATTGAACTGCGATTCGTACGAAAACTTTGATTACGAAACCGCTGGCTCTATTGGTGGAAATGCTGATGGATTTGCAGATAAACAATACACTAACACAGGCACGAATACCTACAAAGGTTGTCGATCCTGGAGAAATTCTGATGATGGATGGGACAGTTATGAAAAAATTGGAAACACAGTTTACGATAGCTGTTGGTGTTACTCGATGGCACCTGCGAGTTTTGATATGACTAATCATATTCGTTATGCTACTGACAAAGCGTATATAGATGGTTTTACAAATCACATCATTCCAAATGCAGGAAATGGTAACGGATTTAAAATGGGCGGAAATTATACAGCCAATAATGCAACTGCACATCATTGCCTTTCTGTTGGGAACTTAGTAAAAGGTTTTGACCAGAATAACAATGACGGAATTATGACTTTATACAATTGCACAAGTTATAATAATGGCTCAAATTATGGCTATTCAAATAGCACGTATGGAACATTGATTATTAAAAACTGTGCTTCGCTAAGCAGTATTGGCTCCAATAGTTTCGCTTGTAAATCGGTAACACAGGCATATAATAGCTGGAATTCGGGCTTTAGTTGTGTTAGTGCTGATTTTGAAAGTCTAGATTATACGCAAATGCTCAATGCCCGACAAAGTGATGGCTCATTGCCTGAGATAAACTTACTTCACTTAAAATCAGGAAGTACACTGATTGACAAAGGGACGAATGTTGGTTTTACGTTTAATGGCCTTGCACCTGATCTTGGCGCCTTTGAATTCAACAGCATAACTACCGTATCGAATCCTTTCAATAATCACGTGAATGAATTTCAACTTTTGCTAAATTCAGACCGAGATATCATTGTTAGTGGAAAAATCACGGCTGTTGAAGTTTATGAAATGACAGGGAAAATGCTGTATTCAAAACATGAAGTATCAGATACACAAACTATTTCAGGAAACTATTTTCCTAAAGGAATCTGTCTGCTACGAATAATTGGAGCTGACGGTCAGGTACAGATAAACAAGATATTGCTAAATTGAAATCTAAAATCCGAAATTATTCTCTAGCAGGAAGTCCTATAAATCTACTTTCACTAACTTTATTTCATCAAATTCACTCTGTTTAGTCAGTTTGCTGTTGTCTGTATTCCGAAGGCGTAGTGCCAAATTTCTGCTTGAAACAACGACTGAAATAACGCGGATCCTCAACACCAACTTTATAGGAAATTTCGGAAACCGTAAGTTCGGTTTTCCGAATATATTCGGCTGCTCGCTCGAAACGAATTTCACGTACAAATTCTACCGGTGATAACCCTGTCAGACTTTTTAGTTTGTTGAAGAAAACCGTACGACTCATGTTTAATTCCGATGCTAATAAGTCAATATTCAAATCGAAATTCTCAATATTTTCATTCATCAATTTGATAAGATGTTGCATGAATTTGTCTTCATCCAAATTGATTTCAAGCGGAGGCAATGTCAAATTCGGTTTATTACTAATATACTGTGAGCGGTAGAAATGCTGCAATTGAAGTCGCTGTATCATTAGATTTTCAATTCGGGCATGCAGGAATTCCGAACTGAACGGCTTAGTAATATAATCGTCTGCACCAGCTTTCATACCAGCTAACTTGCTTTCCATATCAGTTACAGCTGTGAGTAAAATAACCGGAATATGGGAAGTTCTCGGGTCGCTTTTTATCTTTTTGGTCAGCTCCAGTCCGTCCATTTCAGGCATCAACAGATCGGCAATGATAAAGTCGGGTATTAAATGTTCTACTTTATTCCATCCTACCAGTCCATTTTCAGCTTCCGCTACCCTATATTTCTTTTTTAGACTTTTCTTGAGAAAATGACGAAGTTCATCATTATCCTCCACAATCAAAATTAAAGGTTCCATTTTTACGTGTTCCACTTTTTCTGTTTCCGATAAAAGGTCTGTTGCCACTTCTGTAAGCGGGTTGGTTTCATTCGAAATAATCAAATCCACATCGTCATCATAATGATCTGTGCCAAGTTTAAACTCAATTTCGAAAGTAGTTCCTTTCTCCAACTGACTATTAACCTGAATGCTGGCATGGTGTAAATCTACCAACTTTTTCACCAAATCAAGACCGATACCGGTACTTTTCTGAGCTATGTTGCGCAAGGTTGGAATGCTAAAAAATCGGTCGAAAATGAAATTTATTTTTTCCTGAGCAATACCTATTCCTTCGTCAATAACCGACAAAATAGCAGTATTTTCAGTAACTGACGTTTTTACAGTGATATTCTTACCGGCTGGAGTGAATTTGAAAGCATTTGAAAGCAGATTGGAAAGAATCGATTCGAACCGTTCGGGGTCGACCCATAGTTTGGCATTATTGGTTTCATCCAGCAAATGGAATCCTATAT
>JBAWXD010000311.1:0-3558 GCA_037144275.1 Paludibacter sp.
GAATCGGGTTTTGTGAACCAAACCTTATATACGGGAGAAACTAAAGCACACTAAATTATGAAGCATTCCATTCTGATTTTTTTAATTTTAGTTTCAGGTTTCGAAATTTATGCGCAGGACAGGCTGATTAATCCGGAAGTATATCTAGGTGCGAATTTTGGCTTAACTGAATCAAGAATTATGTTTAATCCATCGGTAGGTCAGGGTATGCTTATGGGTTATAATGGAGGATTGGTTTTCAGATATATTGCCGAAAAAAATGCCGGTGTGCAGCTTGAACTTAATTATAGTCAGCGGGGTTGGACAGAATCTTCAGGCTTATATGCCAAACAACTGAATTACCTGGAATTACCTTTTATGACTCATATTTATATGGGTAAGAAAAATCGTTTTTTTATAAATATTGGTCCAAAAATAAGTTACTTACTTTCTGAAAAAGAACTGCTTAATCTCACCTCAGGTTCAACGGCAGTGGAACAAATTAGCAACTTACAAAATCGTTTTGACTATGGACTCTGTGGTGGTATAGGCTTGCTGTTTAGCCTGGGTAAAAATGTCATACAGCTCGACAGCAGAGCAAATTACAGCCTGAATGACATTTATTCAAACAAAAAATCAGATTATTTCAGCAATTCCAACAATTTCAATATTTCAGTTAATTTGGCCTGGATGTTGAAAGTTAAATAACCAGGATTTTTTTTTATAAAGTCAAAAAGTACACACTTTTAGTACAATTGTAGACATTCCTCTGTCTAATTATATTCTATCTTTGCCTCTCAATTAAAATATAGATTCTCCACTGGAAGTAGAGATTTTATGCAATTTATTTGTATTAAAATTTAGTTTTCAAAACAGCGTGTTAAAAAACATAAATATGTTTAATAATATGTTTTCTCTGTCCTAAAAGCAGTAAAAAAGCATTACTTTTGGTCGACCAATAAAAATTACGATACATAACAAAATACTTTTCAAATGATAACAAACTATGAAATCAGATATGCTTCCCATCCTGAAGATGCAAAGCATTATGATACAGCTCGTTTACGCAAGGAACATTTGGTTGAAACTTTATTTTCGGCTGATGGAGTAAATATGGTTTACACGCTTTACGACCGATTAGTGGTGGGTGGTGCCATGCCGGTAAACGAAAAACTTGTATTGGAAGCTATTGACCCCTTAAAATCTGATTTTTTTCTGTCACGCCGTGAATTTGGAACATTCAATGTAGGTGGGGCAGGTAAAATTACAGTTGATGGGCAGGTATTCGAACTAGGCTATAAAGAAGCATTGTATCTTGGTGCAGGCGACCGAACAGTTAGTTTCGAAAGCGTAGACTCTAAAAATCCGGCTAAGTTTTACTTCAACTCAGCTCCTGCTCATAAAACTTTCCCCGACCGCAAAATTACAAAAGCTGATGCTGTGGTATTGGAGCTTGGTACAATGGAAGGTTCTAATCACCGAAATATCAACAAAATGTTGGTTTGTCAGGTATTGGAAACGTGCCAACTTCAGATGGGTATGACTGAGCTTGCACCCGGAAGTGTTTGGAACACTATGCCGGCTCATACGCACAGCCGTCGAATGGAAGCCTATTTCTATTTCGAAGTTCCGGAAGGAAATGCAGTTTGTCATTTTATGGGAGAACCAACTGAAACCCGTCATATTTGGATGCAGGGCGACCAGGCTGTGATTTCTCCGGAATGGTCTATTCACTCAGCTGCAGCCACTAGCAATTATACCTTTATCTGGGGAATGGCCGGTGAAAATCTGGATTACAGCGATCAAAATTTCTTCAAACATACTGAATTAAGATAATCAGTTGACTGATTAATTTGTTAAATAACAAAACAATAACTTGTCTGTTGTCTGTCGACAGTGGACTAAAGACTAAAATAATTATGAACGCATTTGATTTAACTGGAAAAATTGCATTTGTAACAGGTGCATCGTACGGAATTGGTTATGGATTGGCTAAAGCATTTGCTTCGGCAGGCGCAACCATAGTGTTTAACGACTTGTCGCAGGATAAAGTGGATGGTGCTTTGGCAAATTATAAAGCCGATGGTATTGATGCTCACGGTTATGTGTGTGATGTGACTGATGAAGATGGGGTAAATGCTACCGTGGCTCAGATTGAAAAAGAAGTTGGTGTAATTGATATTTTGGTAAACAATGCCGGAATTATTAAACGTATCCCAATGCACGAAATGTCCGCAGCTGATTTCCGTCAGGTAATTGATATTGACCTGAATGGTCCATTCATTTGTTCAAAAGCGGTGATTCCTTCCATGATTAAGAAAGGACACGGAAAAATTATCAACATTTGCTCTATGATGAGTGAATTAGGTCGTGAAACGGTTTCGGCTTATGCTGCTGCTAAAGGCGGATTGAAAATGCTGACTAAGAATATTGCCTCTGAATATGGTGAATTCAACATCCAGTGCAATGGCCTGGGACCAGGTTATATTGCAACTCCACAAACTGCTCCACTGCGTGAAGATGGCCATCCGTTCAACACTTTTATCATTGGTCGTACTCCTGCTGCACGTTGGGGAACACCTGAAGATTTACAAGGTCCGGCTATTTTCCTTGCTTCTGAAGCTTCTAACTTTGTAAACGGACATATTTTGTATGTTGACGGTGGTATTTTGGCTTATATTGGTAAACAACCTAAATAATTTACAATTTAATCATTTACAATTTACAATTGGTTGATTATGAATAAATTCAAATTACTTGCTGCTTCACTTCTACTCGTTTCGGGTATTTTTGCGCAAAAGTTTGTAACTGTGAATAATAGTTCAGAGTTAGATCGTAAAGGAGAAATTGTTGAAGTTAGTCTGGCTACGTTGAAAATATCAACTGAATCGAAGTCCTGGATTTTGAAAGATGCATTGGGAACTGAAATTGGTTATCAGCTTCTTCCTAGCGAAAATAAAATCATCTTTCAGGCTGATATAAAAGCAAAAAGTTCTGCTGTTTATACCTTGAGTAAGGGTACTCCTGCTATTGTGAAAGCTAAAACTTCCGGACGTTTTGTTCCTGAGCGTAAAGATGACTTTGCCTGGGAAAATGATTTTGCTGCCTACCGTATGTATGGACCTGCTTTGGCTAACGAAAATCCAAGCAATGGAGTAGATTACTGGGCAAAATGCACCGACGAATTAGTTGTTGACCAACGTTACAAAGATGATATTTACAACAAAATATCGTATCACGTAGATCATGGAAAAGGACTGGACTTTTACAAAGTAGCTCATACATTGGGTTGTGGTGGAATTGCCCCTTATGCTGACGATTCATTGTGGATTGGAAATCAGTTTGATTCTTATAAAGTGATTGAAAACGGTCCTTTAAGTACTGTTTTTGAACTTAGTTATAAATCCATCAAAGTAGGTACTGAAATTTACAAAGAAACAATAAAAATTACGGCTAATGCAGGTTCTTTGTTAAACAAAGCCGAAGTAACTTATTCGGGGAAAGCAAAGAAAATACAACTTGCAAGCGGAATTTATCTTCATGACGGAAAAGGGATCTTACAACTGAAAAAAGAAAACG
>JBAWXD010000312.1:0-3549 GCA_037144275.1 Paludibacter sp.
AAGAAAATTGTCCCTGAGTTTTTGAGTAAAAATTCACAATATGAACGACTCGATGTTTAATTTTTTATTATTTGCAAAATGCATTATTTAAATACTCTAATAAACAATTATCCTTCCCTGTCGATAATACTATCGTTTATCATTGGTCTTTGTTTTATGCCGTTGGTGATTGATATTGCAAAAAAAAGAGATTTTGTAGTAAAGCCAAATAAACGTACCTCACATGAAGGTACTATACCAAATATTGGCGGAATTAATATATTTATTTCTTTTTTGTTAACAGTGTTCCTGTTTTCTTATGGAATAATTGATCAACTTCAATTCATCATTGTCGGTGTATTTTTTATACTGATTGTAGGATTTGTCGACGACTTGATTGATATTAAAGCCTATTGGAAACTTTTAGGAGAATTAGTATCCGGTTTTTTTCTGATAGTTGTTTCTGATATCCGCCTGACAAGTCTGCACGGTTTTTTAGGTATAAATGAGTTACCGGTTTTTGCCAGTTATTTTCTTTCCATTTTCGTATTTATAGCCATTATTAATGCCTTAAATTTGATTGATGGTGTTGACGGACTTGCTTCCGGATTAGGCATTTTATATTCATTATTTTTTGCTTTATATTTTAGTTATACGGGTTCAGTCAACCTTGCAATTTCCGCTTATGCTATGGTTGGTTCATTAGCTGTATTTTTTATCTACAATGTATTTGGCAAGAAAAATAAGATTTTTATGGGTGATACAGGTTCATTATTACTCGGATATATGTTAACACTTTATGTTTTTCAATTCTGCGAAATGAACGCTTATCCGCAAAAATTTCATTTAAGTGAATTATTTCAAATGAAAGCCGCACCGGCTGTAACAGTTTGTGTTCTGATGGTTCCACTGTTTGATACTATCCGTGTGATGCTTACCCGTATAAAAAAAGGCGTATCACCTTTTCATCCTGATAAAAACCATATTCATCATTTACTGCTTAAGACCGGATTAAAACATCGTCAGGTAACCTATGTATTATTACTGGTAACGGGTGTATTCATTGCGTTAGGAATCATGGGCCGAAACTGGTCGATAGGTTTGTTGTCATTGGTAGCCTTTGTTATTGCTATAATTCTCACCGAAATACTTTGGCGGCTTGTTGACCGTAAGACTATGTCAAAGTGATTTACATGACCTAAATTATGCCAGGTTGAAAAATAATTAAACATGATTTCTGTAGAACAACTAACCGTCGAATTTGGCGGATCTCCACTTTTTGATGAAATAAGTTTTTTAGTCAATCCAAAAGATAAAATTGCCTTAGTAGGTAAAAACGGAGCGGGTAAAACCACATTGCTCCGGATTTTTTCAGGCAAACAACTTCCCACAAAAGGCAAATTAACTATTCCAAAAGACCTTTCAATTGGTTATTTGCCTCAGCATATGATTCATAATGAAGGTACAACTGTGATGCAGGAAGCTGAAAAAGCTTTTGAGCATATCACTGATTTACAGGCCGAAATTGAACGGATAAATGTAGAATTGGCTGAACGAACTGATTATGAAAGTGATGATTATCATGACTTTTTGAATCATCTTACGCATCAAAATGAGCTTCTGCAAATAATTGGAAACGGAAATTTTTATGCAGAAATTGAAAAAACGCTTCTCGGATTAGGTTTTTTACGTACTGATTTTGAACGACCCTGTTCTGAATTCAGCGGTGGATGGCGTATGCGGATAGAATTGGCTAAAATTTTGTTACAACGCCCTGAAGTTTTGCTGCTTGATGAACCTACCAATCACCTTGATATTGAATCAATTCAGTGGCTTGAGAACTTTCTGACTACCTCGAATAGTGCTATTTTGCTGGTGTCGCATGACCGGGCTTTTATCGATGCTGTAACTAATCGCACGATCGAAATTTCGCTGGGAAAGATTTATGATTACAATGTAAATTACTCAAAATACCTGCAATTACGTGTTGAAAGGCATGATCAACAGGTTCGTGCTTATGAAAATCAGCAGAAATTGATTGCTGATACCGAGGAATTTATTGCACGTTATCGGTATCAGGCAACCAAAGCTATTCAGGTACAATCGCGGGTTAAACAGTTGGATAAGCTGGAACGACTGGAAGTTGATTTAGAAGATAATTCACGCTTGAGTCTGAAATTTCCACCTGCGCCACGTTCAGGCAGCATTCCGGTCGAAATTGAGCATTTATCCAAAGCTTATGGCAAGCATTTGATTCTCGATAATATTGGTATGATTATAAATCGGGGTGAAAAAGTAGCTTTTGTGGGCAAGAACGGCGAAGGAAAAAGTACGCTGGTGAAATGTATCATGAGTGAAATTGAATATTCCGGTATTCTGAAACTTGGGCATAATGTAAAGATGGGTTATTTTGCTCAAAATCAGGCTTCGTTGCTCGATGAAAGCAAAACAGTATTCGAAACCATCGATTATGTGGCTGTAGGTGACATTCGTACTAAAATACGTGATATTTTGGGTGCATTTATGTTTGGCGGCGAAGCATCCGACAAAAAAGTGAAAGTACTTTCGGGTGGAGAGCGTAGCAGGTTGGCTATGATTCGCCTATTATTGGAACCGGTTAATTTACTCATTCTGGATGAGCCCACCAATCACCTGGATATGCGCTCAAAAGATGTGTTGAAAGAAGCTATCAAAGCCTTTGATGGAACAGTTATCGTGGTGTCGCACGACCGTGAATTTTTAAATGGACTGGTTACGAAAGTCTATGAATTTGGTGGCCAAAAAGTGCGCGAACATTTGGGTGGAATTTATGAGTTTCTGCAGTATAAAAAAATGGACAATTTACGCGATTTAGAGATTTCTAATTCCTTGAAAGTGGCTATTGCTGAAACAAAAGATAAAAATGTTTCGGACAACAAACTGAGCTACGAAGCCCGCAAAGAACTGAACCGGAAGATAAAAAAAGCTGAAAGAGCAGTTGAAGAGATGGAGCAACTGGTTTCAAAGCTCGAATCAGAAATTGCCAATATGGATGTTCAGCTACAATCACCCGAAAAAGCCTCTGATAATGATTACATTATGCTTTATCAGAAAAAACAGCGCGAACTTGAACAAAAGGTTTATGAGTGGGAGATTTTGAGCGAGGAGCTAGAGCAGTTAGCCCCCTAAATCCCCCTAAAGGGGGACTTAAAACTCAGTCTGTAAAAATTAAGTACAAATTTAAATATACAAATTCAAAAGTCCCCCATTAGGGGGATTTAGGGGGCTATTAATGGCAACACTTTATTTAATTCCAACTTCGCTTGGCGAAAGTCCTTTCGACAGTATCCTACCTGCTCGGAATACTCAGATTGTCACTGATTTAATGTATTTTATCGTGGAAGATGTACGCACTGCGCGTCGTTTTCTGAAAAAAGCAAATCCCAGCATCGATATTGATACACTTACTTTTTTTATTCTGAATCAGCATACTTCGCCCGAAGAACTAAGCAGTTTTTTAAAACCGATGTTTGCCGGAAATGATATGGGTGTACTTTCCGAAGCCGGTTGCCCTGCCATTGCCGATCCGGG